>NZ_JACANS010000012.1:0-149465 GCF_030329305.1 Acinetobacter sp. 251-1
TTCATGGAAAATCTCCTTGTTCAAAGACTAGTCGATTTTCTACTTTTAAACTCGTTTAATTTTCGGGAGCATTACCATATCAGGAAGATGAAAAATGAAAATTACAGTACTCGGTGGTGGACATGGGTGTTATGCAGCGGCGGTGGATATGGCCGAGAAAGGTCATGATGTGGTGTTGTGGCGTCGTGACCAAGATGCATTGATTGAACTTGCTCAAGCCAAGATAATGAATATTAAAGATTTTAAAGGTAATCGTTCTGTCTCTGTGGGTTTTGAAAATAGCCAAATTAATTTATCAGTGGATTTGCAGCAGGCAATTCAACATGCCGAATTGATTATTATCCCACTTCCTGCGACGACACACTTAGAGTTGTCAAAACAAGCCGCTCCTTATTTTAAAGATGGTCAAGTGGTTTACTTACCTCCTGCAACATTTGGAACATTTATCTTCGCAAAAGCAGTCCACGATAGTGGAAATACTGCAAAAGTTGCTTTTGCAGAAACGGGTACTTTGCCTTATTTGGTACGTAAACACGGTATAAATCAAATTATCGTCAGTGGTTATGCGACGCGTTTACCCACGGGCGTATTTCCAAGTCAATTTGCAGAACATGCATTTAAAATTTTAAAACAGGCTTATCCAAGTATAGAGCCAATTGAAGATGCTTTAAGTGGCGCATTAATGAATGCAGGACCGATTATCCATCCACCATTGATTATGATGAATGCAGGACCACTTGAGCATTTTGAAACATGGGACATTCATAATGAAGGGACACAACCTGCTATTCGTCGAGTAACTAATCAATTAGATGCAGAGCGTATGCGGGTACGTGAGGCTTTAGGATATGGTGCACCGCATTTTCCACTCTCAGATCACTATAATAAGGAAGGTGAAGGTGATGAGTGGATGTATGGTCGTGGAGCTCACGGTAAGTTGACTGATAGTGGTGATTGGAGAGAAGACATTAATCTGCAAACGCATCGTTATATGCTCGAAGACACACGGTTAGGTTTATCATTTTTAGTTTCAGTAGGTCGTTGGGCTGGTGTTAAAACACCGATTGCAGAAGGCCTACTTAGCCTTGCTTCAGCGATTACAGGTCGTGACTTATATGCAGAAGGTCGTACTTTTGATCATTTGGGTTTGGCGACAAAGTCAAAACAAGAAATGCAGCAGATCTTGCAACAGGGGCTGTGAAATGAATAATCTTCAACAGGTTGCAGTACTTGGTGCGGGGCGTATGGGGAAGGCAATTGCGATTGCTTTTTCTTATGCAGGTCTTCATGTGAAATTAATTGATGCAAAACAACGTTCGGCGCAAGAATTTATACTGTATCAGCAACAGCTTGAGCAAGATCTTGAACAAGAATTAATGTTATTACAAAGGATTCAATTTGTACAAGCAGATCAAATTGCAGAAATTAAACAAAAGATTCAGTTGGTCGCAAAAATGGAATCGACTGAGTTTTTGAAACAGTGTGATTTAATTATGGAAGCTGTACCCGAAAAAATACACACTAAACAAGAAATTTTCAGTTGGTTGGATCAGTATATTTCTCCCCAATGTATTGTTGCTTCAACCACATCAACATTTTTAGTGACTGATATTGCGTTGATGTTGTCACATCCTGAACGTGTGATTAATGCACATTGGTTAAATCCTGCATATTTAATTCCTCTGGTTGAGCTGAGTTGTTCTGAGCAGACCGCAGACGAAGTTGTGGTTGAACTTAAGATGTTTTTAACAACAATAGGTAAGATTCCTGTGGTTTGTAATGCTAAAGCAGGTTATATCGTACCAAGGATTCAGGCATTAGCAATGAATGAGGCAGCACGTATGGTTGAAGAAGGGGTGGCATCTGCTGAAGATATTGATATTGCGATCCGCACGGGGTTTGGTTTACGTTTTTCTGTTTTAGGTCTCCTTGAGTTTATCGATTGGGGTGGTGGTGATATTTTGTATTATGCTGCGCAATATTTACAAAAAGAGCTGGGTGAGCGGTATCAAACACCCAAAATAATTGCTGAAAATATGCGTAATAATCGAAATGGCTTAAGAGAAAAGCAGGGTTTTTATGATTATGCAACGAAAGATATTGAGGTATATAAATTATCGGTACTCAAGACTTTTGCAGAACGCATTGCAACAGCAGGTTTAAAACCAAAATTTAATTGTCTCTCATAAGTCATTCGCTTATAGAGATGTAAATGATGATTTTATTTGTTGAAAAAACCATTGTCTTGACAATGGTTTTTTAGTGTTTTTTGAATCTAGTGTGTTGATTTTAGCTTGAAGGCATGAGATCAAATATTTTTTGTAGCTGAGAATTTAAAAGTTTTAATTCATCTTCTTCAAATGCGTGCAAAATCCCTGATAGTGTCACCTGACTAATTAAATTAATTTGTTCTACCATCGCTAAACCTTTTTCGGTGAGTTTCACCATTGAAATCCGCTCATCTAGCTCAGAAGAAAAAACTTCAACAATTTGATCTTCCACCAAGCGATAAACGGCTTTAGTTGCCGTTGTGAGTTTAAGTGTCGATAAATTTGCAATGTCTGTAATACTTGCCTGCCCCAAAGCGTTGGTACTGAGAATGATTTTACGTCGAGTATTGTCAATTCCTAATTTTTTGATTGATTTTTCAATAAGCTGTGAGTATTTCCCATTCACTTGTGAAATCCAGAAAAAAGGATAGTTTTTTAAACTTGCAGGTTCATTATTTGGTAGAAACTGTTCTAAATTTTGGAGCATAGTATTAATTTAGTTAAAAAAAATAATATTTTCAATTATACAAAAAAATAAGAAAAAAACTTAGATTTTAAAATAAAAATAACTTGACAATTACATGACTTTTTCTATTATTGTATTTATATAAATAAAAATACATGGAAAAGTGAATGAATATTATCGCAGAAAAAATGCAAATAGGATCAGGAAAATTCACGGTGATGGTGAAAGATTCTATAGATATTCAAGGTTATAAAACAAAATCAGGTAGCCGTTCACTTGAAAATAGTGCTGTGGCTCAGGTACATGCTCAAGTCATCAAAAATCTTTTGGCACATGATTGCACTATCACGGCAAAAACCAATCTACACGAACTTGCATTTGGAATTACAGGGATTAATCATGCATTGGGCACACCGATTAACCCTAAGTACCCGGAGTTGATTCCTGGTGGTTCTTCAAGTGGTTCAGCAGCAGCCATTGCAGCTCATTTGGCAGATTTTACGTTAGGCACAGATACAGGTGGTTCTGTACGTATGCCAGCAGCATGTTGTGGTGTATATGGACTTAAACCGACTTTTGGTCGAGTGAGTCGTAAAGGTGTACATCCTGAATATAGTTCATTGGACTGTGTGGGACCCTTTGCAAATTCGGTGGAAATGATTGAAACCGCAATGCAATTTATTGATCCTAGTTTTCATGCGATGACACAGGATGATTTACCTCAACTGGCTATTTTAAATGTTCAGGCAGATGTTGTTGTTCAAGACACAATTCAAGATTTTTTAAAAAAAGCTCAAATGCAGCTACCCACTGTAGATATAAAGACTTTCAATTCAGCTTATGACGCAGGCATGCAAATCATCAATTATGAAAATTGGCAAGCCTATGGTGAGTTAACAAAAACAGGTTTGATTGGTGCTGACGTACAAGGGCGTTTATTAAAAGCTGCAGATACAACATTGGTTCAAGTAAAACAGGCAGAAAAAGTGAAAGCCCAATTTACTCAAGAAATCGATGCCTTACTTGAAAAATATGATGCATTGCTATTACCCACTTTACCTCAGATTCCCCCACGCGTTATCGATGCAGAAAATACCGTAGCATTTTTGAATTTAACTGCATTAGTTCGTCCTTTTAATCTATCTGGACATCCTGCCATCACTATTCCGTTGGAAACAAAGCAAGGTTTACCTGTAGGGCTGCAAATTATCACTAAAAGATCTGCAGACGAGCAATTGTGTGCGATTGCAAAATTTATTGTTAACGCAGCACATTAAAGAAACAAGGAGTTAGCGAATGAATGATTTATCTAAAGTGTTTAACTCTGATCAGAGCGGTGCTGTTGATATTCTCTGTCAGGAAATACGTGAACGTGCAGTGACAGGAGAGTTTGATGATCAGGCTTATGTCAGTCAGGATATTATTGAAAAACTAAAAAAAATTGGTGTTTATCGTGCTTTGGTACCAAAGCGATTTGGTGGTATGGAAGTATCACCCAGTGAATTTTGTCAATTAATTGAAAAATTATCTATGGCAGATGGTTCTGTGGGATGGGTGGCAAGTTTCGGTATGAGTCCAGCTTATCTGGGGAGCTTACCTGAAGAAACACTTAATATTTTGTATAAGAACTCACCAGATGTCGTATTTGCTGGTGGTATTTTCCCTCCGCAACCTGCAGAAATTACGGACGAAGGTGTTGTTGTTAAAGGTCGCTGGAAGTTTTCAAGTGGTTGTATGGGAGCAGATATTGTCGGTGTGGGTATTTCTCCACGTAAAGATAATGAAGCGCAAGGTTTACCACGGATGGCTGTGATGCCAGCTAAAAAAGTAAAAGTCGACATGACTTGGGACACAGTGGGGCTAAAAGGTACAGGTAGCCATGATTTAGTTGTGGACAATGTACTTGTGACCAAAGCGTGGACATTTATTCGTGGAGAGCCATCAAAACTGCCTGAACCCTTTTTTAAATATCCTTCATTGTCTTTAGCCACCCAAGTTTTAACTGTCGTCGGAATAGGTGTCGCAGCAGCAGCTTTGGAAGAGTTTAAATTGCTGGCACCTGGTAAATCTTCTATTACAGGCGGTGCTGAAATCGCAAATCGTCCTGTCACACAATATGAATTTGCACAATCTGAAGCGGAATTTAAAGCTGCGCGCACTTGGTTTTATCAAGCCATGGATATTGTTTGGCAAGAAATTTTAGCGGGTAATCAACCTACGGAACAACAAATCAGTGATATGCGTTTGTCATGTACTCATGCGGCACGTGTCGCAGCACGTGTTGCACGCAAAATGCAAATGCTCGCAGGTATGACCGCAATTTACTCAAACAATATATTCAGTCGTTTTGTGAACGATACTAATGTTGTCACACAGCATGCTTTTATGGGAGATGCAACTTTATTAAATGCGGGTTCCATTAGTTTTGGTTTAAAGCCAACACCTGGTTATTTATAAGTTTGTATGGCAACAGATGAAGTGAGTATTGCGTGATGAATGAAATGAATTTGACAGCTATTCTAGCGCGTTTAAATCAACTAGAAGCCGAAACTGCTATTCGAAATTGCATCAATCGTTACATGGAAATTTGTGATGGCTTGGATGCTAGTACTGACCTAAATGAATTAATGGATTTATTTGACCAAAACAGTATTTGGGAAGGTATTGGTGAAAAATATGCGAAATCATTTGGACGTTATGAATCATGGCAAGACATCTATGCCATGTTCAAAAGCTATACGCAACAACAATCGCATTTTGTTATGAATGCTCATTTTGTGAGTTCGGAGCAAATTTATGTTGTAGAGCAGCGAGCTCGAGCTTCATGGCTAATGTTGCAAACCTCTACTTTTCGTGATGGGCAAAGCCATCTTAATGCAGCCAAGTTGACCATCAAATTTCAGCAACAAGAGGATGGGACTTGGAAAATTAAACATTTTCAGACTGAAAATATTTTTAGTCGCCCTATATCACACTGGAATAGCACTGCCGAATTGCCAGTACCAAACCAGAACGAAGCTTAGAATCAATTGATAAGGATCATGGATATGAACAGTATTATTCCAATGCACAATGCTGAACACGATTATAACGAACTTGTACAAAGTGATCGTGCCCATACTTCACTTTATAAAGATGCACAAATCTTTGAAGATGAAATGGAAAAAATTTTCTATAAAACTTGGGTTTGGGTAGCACATGCCAGTGAAATTCCAGATGCAGGCAGTTATAAAACCATGAATATTGGGAAACAACCTGTCGTAGCAGTACGAGACCGAAAAAAGAAAGTGCATGTGTTATTAAACCGCTGTCGTCACCGTGCTGCGACAGTGTGTGAACATAAAAAAGGTAAGACCAATAGTTTTGTTTGTCCATATCACGGGTGGAGCTATGCACTTGATGGTAGTTTACGTGGTGTACCATCTCCTGAAAGTTATGGTGACTGCTTAGATAAATCAGAGTTTCCATTAATCAGTCTACGTGTTGAAGAATACAATGGGATGATTTTTGCTTCATTCAACCATGATATTGAACCCTTGGAAGATTTCCTTGGTGGTGCAAAAAAATGGATCGATTTGTTTATGAAACAAGGAGCAGGTTATCCGATAAAAGTTCTTGGTGAGCATCGTTTTACATTCCCAGGCAATTGGAAAATTCAGCTCGAAAATACGACGGATGCATATCATTTTCCATTGGTACACAAATCATTCCTGAGTTCTGTTGATGAAAAAACAGAAGAGCTATTTAACTTTGAAAATCAACCAGGTTTTGTTGAAGACTTAGGTAATGGTCACAGTGTGATGGTGATGATTCCAGAATTGGTTGATTTAGATGAAGAGTTGATGGAGCGTCCGATTCAAGAGCGTTTTGAAGACTTAGCACAAGCGCTACGTGATGAAGGTCATGAAGAACTTGAAGTACGTCGTATTGTCCGTGCAGTTGGTGGTACAGGCTTTAACCTCAATATTTTCCCGAATATTGCATGCTCTATGGCGTTCTTCCGTGTGATGCAGCCAATTTCTGTAGAAAAAACCGAGATTCACCATTCTGTAATTACGATGGATGGCGGTCCACAAGTGGCGAACCAATATCGTTTACGTTTACATGAGCATTTCCAAGGTCCGTTTGGTTTCGGTACACCGGACGATGCGGAAGCATGGGAGCGTGTACAACACGGTGCAAATGCAGGGAATGATTTATGGATCATGTTGAACCGTGGCTTACCGGGTGAAGTGAAAACTGAAGATGGTGTAAAAAGCGATGTAAGTGCAGAAACGGGAATGCGCGCTGCTTATCAGCAGTGGAAAAAGTTGATGACGGCTTAAGGTGGAATAGCATGAAAATTGATTTAAATTTACTCAATGAAGTAACGGCTTTTATTTGGGCTGAAGCAGATATGTTGGATCATTCTGAGCATCATGCTTGGTTAGATTTATGGAATGAAAAGGGTGTTTATATCATTCCGATTGATCCAACATTGACGGATTACGAAAATAATTTGAACTATGCTTATGACGACCATCACATGCGCAAACTACGTGTTGAGCGTTTAGAAAATGGTGAAGCGATTTCAACGGCACCTAAGGCCAATACTGTACGTAGTGTATCTCGTGTGCGTATTTTAAAAGATGAAAATGGTGAAATTATTTTACGTTGTGCACAAAACTTACGTGAGTTTCGTAAAGAAAATTTAAAACATTATACCGCTGATGTCACTTTTCATTTAGTACGTGATGAAGCACAAGGTTTTAAAATTAATCGTAAAATTATTAATTTAGTTAATTCTACCGATACTTTAGCGGGTATCAGTTACATTCTCTAGGAGAAAAAAATGAAACAAGTTGTTTTAGTGACGGGTGCCGCTTCAGGTTTAGGCAATGTCATTGCACAATATTTCGCAGCTCAAGGGCACCAAGTGATTTTATCAGCAAGTACATTGGAAAAAGCTAAAACTGCTCAAGGAAAAAGCCAATTTGCTGAAAACTTATTTCCATTGAAATTGGATATATCTGTCGAAGCAGATTTTCATGCAGCAGTGCAGTGGATTGAGCAAAAATTTTCAAAACTAGATGTTCTAATTAACAATGCAACTGTGACTAAGGCAACGCCTGTACTTGAAATTACTGCTGCTGACTTTGATTGGGTAACACAAGTCAATCAGCGTGGTACGTTCCAAGCATGTCAGATTATTGGTCAATATATGGCTGACAAGGGATATGGTCGTATTGTCAATATGGCGTCTTTAGCTGGGCAAAATGGGGGAACTGCAACAGGTGCGCATTATGCAGCCACTAAAGGTGCCATTGTGACCTTAACCAAAATTTTTGCCAAGGAATTCGCAGCCAAAGGTGTAACAGTGAATGCGATTGCACCTGGACCAATGGAATCTCCTATTGTGCGTAGTGTGGTTTCAGATGAAAAGATGACCCAATTTATCCAAAATATTCCAGTGAAAGCATTGGGAAGCATGGAGTTTATTGCGGAAACTTGTGCTTTGTTGGCGAGTCCAACTGCTGCATTTGTGACGGGAGCAACTTGGGATATCAATGGCGGATTATTTATGCGTTAAGCCTTGAGCTGATGCATTGTTGGGAGATAAAAAATGACTACACTTTATGATGTCGTTGTTAAAAACCGCCATGTAGAAGGGGGAAATGTTGCTGTCATGGAATTTGAGTCAGCAACTGCTTCTGCATTGCCGAAAATTGAAGCGGGTGCACACATTGATGTATATCTACCGAATGGTATGGTGCGTCAATATTCATTGTGCCAAAACCCAGATCAGCAAGGTATTTTTCGTTTAGGCATTTTACGTGATCCTGAATCACGTGGTGGATCAGTTTCTGCATTTGATGATCTCAAAGATGGGATGCAGATACAGGTGAGTGAGCCCAAAAATTTATTTCCTTTAGCTAAAGCGAAACATTCTGTTCTGATTGGCGGTGGAATAGGAATTACGCCATTAATCACTATGGCATATCAATTGGCACAAGAGGGTGCATCATTTGAACTACATTACTGTGGTTCAAGTCCTGAACGATCTGCTTTCGTTGACGAGCTTAAGCAAGGTCAACTTGCTGAGTTCACAACCTTTCATTTTAAATCTGAAGGTGCAAGCCACCGTGAGTTTTTTGAATCCGCAATTCAAAATATTGATGCAGAAAGCCATATTTATACCTGTGGTCCAAATGGATTTATGGATTGGGTGATTAATTTAGCAACTACTCAACATTTTCCTGAGCATCAAATCCATAAAGAATATTTCCAAGTAGATGTGGAAACAGGTGGTGATGCATTTGAAGTTGTTGCGCAACAAAGTGGCAAAATTATCATGGTGAATGCTGAAGAAACGATTTTACAGGCATTAGCACGTGAAGGCATTGAAATAGAAATGTCATGTGAGCAAGGTGTATGTGGCACGTGTATGTGCGATGTGATTGAAGGTGAGCCTGATCATCGCGATGTGTATTTTACCGATGAAGAAAAAGCCAGTAATGAACAAATTCTTGTATGTTGTTCACGTTCAAAATCTGCACGTTTAGTGCTTGATATATAACTGATGAACGACACTAGATTCTAGTAGGAATTGGATTAAAGCTTGAGGAGACAATAATGAATACATTACCAGCCAAGGAAACAGCAACAATAGATCCAATAAAATTCCGTCGAGCACTCGGCAACTTTGCGACAGGTGTCACTATTATGACTGCGCAAAGTGCAACAGGAGAAAAGGTGGGTGTTACGGCAAATAGTTTCAACTCTGTTTCGTTGGACCCTGCATTAATTTTATGGAGCATAGATAAAAATTCATCTAGCTTTCATGTGTTTGAGCAAGCCACACATTTTGCTGTAAATATATTATCGGGTTCGCAAATTGAGTTGTCTAATAAGTTTTCACGCCGAAATATAGATAAATACGAAGGAACAAGCTACCGTGAAGGGGTAGGTTCAGTACCTATTTTAGATCATTGTTCTGCAGTTTTTGAATGTGAACGTCATCAGATTATAGAGGGAGGGGATCATTGGATCATCATAGGAAAGGTGGTTGATTTTCATGATGAAGGTCGCAGTCCGCTCGTTTATCATCAAGGTGCATACTCAGGTGTTACGCCACATCCATTGTTACAGGTGAAGGATACTGTAGAGCCAACAGCGGATAGTGTAGGTGAAATGCATCATGGTCATTTATATCGCAATGTTTGCTACCTGATGAGCCGCGCTTTTAAATTTTATCAGAATGATTATATCCCTAAGCAGTTAGTTACAGGCTTTAGAACAAGTGAGGCTCGTTTATTACTCGTTTTGGGCAGCGGTACTTCGTCTAGTAAAGCTGATTTACCGCGTGATATTGCTATGCCAATGCGTGAAGTAGAGCAATCCGCAGCAATTTTAGCAAAAGAAGGTCTTTTAACTGAACAGAATGGTTTTTATCTTTTAACTGAAAAAGGGAAAAAGACAGCACATTATCTTTTTGATATTGCAGACAGCCATCAAAATGATGTATTTGAAAAATATCCAGAAAGTGAAAAGGAAATTTTCATTAAAATTTTAATGGATATTGCTGGTGTTGTATGAAATGTATTCCGATAAGTGTTTTAGGCGCTTATCGGAATTCAAAATTAGATCTTTTAAGTCGGGTGAGGTGTACTATTTTATATAGGCATATCTCACAAGCTTTATTTGATGGATTTTATAATTTTGGCGTTAAATTTGACTGCAGAAATTTTTACTTTTTTACTGATGTTAAGCTTCGAAAGCATATATTTACCTCACGAAGTGAAAGCCTCTGTTTTGCATAGCCATTAATTTATTCCCCTTATTAATATTTAGAAATATTTTGAAATAATATGCTCGAATAAAAAAATAAATTTTTAAAGGAAAGAATAGTTTAATTTAAATCAAATGATCAAAAAAAATATTTAAATATGTATTTATAAAACAATATTTTATATTTACTTTTAAATGTGGTATTAATTATTAAAAAGTCTCCATTTGTTAAAAAGTCTCATTCGGCAGTCTATAGGTGAATTTTTCATAGACTTGTAATTTATAGTGATTAGACATTGACAAAGGAGCTAGTCATTATGCTTACCAAAGAACAAAATGAGTTAATTACGGATGTAAGTCCAGGTTCAGCATTAAACAAATATTGGAAAAGATTTTGGTTACCTGTATTACGTGGTGCTGCGCTCGAAGCAGGCGGCACACCTAAAAAGGTAGAAATGCTGTGCGAAAAATATGTGGCTTTCCGTGGTGACAATGGCAAAGTAGGTTTTCTTTATGAAGCGTGTCCACACAGAGGTATTTCCTTGGCGATGGGGCGTAATGAAAACAACCGTTTGACCTGTATTTTCCATGGTTGGAGTTTCGACGCAGAAGGAAACTGTACCAATATGCCTACAGAAAAAGACCAATCTTTCTGTAGTAAAGTCAAAGGACAAGGATTCCCCGTAAGGGAAGCGGGTGGAATCGTATGGGTGTATCTCGGTGAGGGTGAGCCGCCTAAATTTAATGATTATGCATTTACTCAAGTAGACAGCATTCATGTACGTCCACGTGCATCTTATAATGAAGCGAATTGGTTCCAAAATGTTGAAACATTAATGGATTCGGCGCACATTAATTTACTGCATAACGATTCAACTGCAAATGCAGATATTCCACAACATGGTTTACAACTGACAGCTGGAAATAACACACCAAAATATACTTTTGAACCTCGTCCATACGGTCTACGTTCTTATTCACTTCGTGAAAATCCAACGGGTGATCAAGATTATCTGCGTGTGACTGAGTATGTTGCACCAGGAACCGCTTTTATTGGGACAACAGATGCAGAAGCAGGTTTTGTGATCATGGTGATCCCTGTTAATAATACGCGTAGCTTACAGTGGTATGTGTATTGGGATGCTAGACAACCGATTAATGATAATCTTCCTGATTTCTCTATGGATGGTACGGATGAAGACGATGATAACTTTGCTGCTTCACGTCAAGGCTTGCCATTTTATGGACAAGACCGTGAAGCAATGAAAGCAGGCAAAAGTTGGACTGGTGTTCCAGGGGTAATTTTTGAAGATTATGCCGTTGCTGAAAGTATTCCGATTGTAGACCGTACTCGTGAATTTTTAGGGAGTGGTGACTTAGCCATTGTTCGTACGCGTCGTATTTTATTAGAACGAATTAAATTATCTACTGAAGATAAAGAATGCGTTTTTGCAGATGAAATAGATTATCGTTCATTACGTGCCTTGGCTGATTTAATTCCAAAAGGTGCAGACATCAAAGAACATGCTTATGCACGTGAAGCTGAGCGTCGTATTAAATTATATCCTGCGGATGAAAAAACAGAGGAAGCAACAGCTTAAATAGCGGGTTGATTTGTGTTTTTTCACTCAATATTTAGGTAGGAGTAAAGTTATGGAGCGACTAAAGGTTAGAGTAAAAACAATTACTTATTTAGCCGATGGTATTTTAGGTTATGAGTTTTCTGCTGTGGATGGTGTGCAATTGCCATCATTTTCAGCTGGGTCAAATATTGATTTAATTGTAGAGGGTATTCCTGTTCGTAGTTACTCTCTATATAACAACTTTGATGTGACTAACACATATAAAGTTGCGATCAACCGCGATGAAAACAGTCGTGGTGGCTCAATTGGATATCAAAATAATCTAAAAGCTGGACAGATTATCGAAATTTCTGAACCACGTAATAATTTTGAATTTCATGGCGATAAAGATGAAATTGTGTTTATTGCGGGGGGAATTGGGATCACTCCAATCCTTTCGATGATTGAACAAGTCAAGACCGATCATTGGAAGCTCTATTACTTTGCTCGTGCTCAGGATAAATGTGCTTTTTTTGATGAATTAAAAGCACAATATGCAGATCATGTTGAAATTATTCTTAACTCAGAGGGTACAAGTAAACGGATTTCGCATGTTTTTGAAGCACATTCTCCTGAAAATACAGAGTTTTATTGTTGTGGTCCAAAGGCGATGATTGATGATTTTAAATCTCATCACACATCGTACCCATACTGCTATTATGAATCATTTGTTGCAGAGCATGAAGCATCAACAGAAAACTCCTATACTGTTGAGTTGCGTAAAAGCAATAAATTGATTGAAGTGGTGCAAGGAGAGACCTTGCTTGATGCTTTGTTAAAAAATGGTTGTGATGTGATGAATTCTTGCCGTGAAGGGGTTTGTGGTGCTTGTGAAACACCAATCCTAGAAGGAGAAGCAGATCATCGAGATTCTATTTTAACCGATGATGAAAAAGCAGAAAATAAAACTATTTTCCCATGTTGTTCAAGTGCAAAAGGCAAGCTGCTTGTCCTTGATATTTAAGCCATGTATTTGAGGCTGGATCAGATTATTTTTTATTATTAAAAGATATCTGATCTAGATGATATGGTAGTAATGATCCTAAGCCCAAATCTGAAAGAGATATTTTAGTATGGAGGATATTGGGCTTAGATTAGCACTAAAGTTTTTCTTTGGGATTTTGTTGTAGATATTCTTTTAAAGATATACCCATATGCTTTTGAAATAAATAATTAATCTTATTTATATTTTCAACCCCAGAGTTTTGACAGACTTGATCTATCGGCTGACCTGCTGCAAGTAACTCTTTGATAATACTGAGGCGTTTATGACTCAGAAAATTGTAAGGTGTTGTTCCAAAAGTTTTTTTAAATTCACGAAATAAATGTGAGCGTGACCAATTCATCGTGTTACAGAAGTCTTCGATATTAATTTTAAACATGTAATTGTGTTCTATAAATTCTTGTAATTTTTTGACCTGAAAAGAAGTAAAACCTCCTGTGATGACATTTTTTTCTTGAAAGTTATCTAAATATTTGTCTTTAAGATGGGCAAAGCATTCCTGATACATTTTTAAAATAAAGGTTTTTCGTTCTTCGCTATTTTTATAAGATAAAATCATTTTGAATAGACCTTCAACCCAATTATCTTTAATCCCATGTAACTCATTGTTTTGTAGGGCATGTGCAATTTCTTCGGGATTAAAGGCCACAATGTCTTTCCAAAAGTATAAATGGGCATAGCGTAGTTTATTATAGAGATTCCACTCATAACTATTTAAGCCATAGAGCGCGATTGAATTGAATTTAACGTTATTGTGTCCAATCACATTATTTCGTACACGAATGCTCCCTGTAATATGAAAGGTCAAGCAGATTTCTTCTAATTGAGGTTCAATCAATTTGATGTTGTTGGTTTCCCAAATTGCAAAAATGGGTTGCTCACCAACAAAAATACTTTCTAATAAGGTAGCATTGGGATTATTTAAGATGGTTTCAAAAGCAGTTTTACCTTGACTGCTGACTAATTTGGTCGCCGGGAGAGAAGAATCGTTGAGATTATCCATTATCATCCTTGAGATCAATATTTAAAACGATCATTATGGTGGTGTAGCATAATGTTTTATTCGAAACTGTTTTAGGATTCATGTCTGTATTGAGGATAAAATCGACAAAAATAAGCTGGATCTTTAAAGCCCAATGGCTAAGCGATACTCCAGATGGGCAGTGAGGTGGTACAGAATAAACATTTTGCCGCATGAATTGTTCGTTGAGCAATATATTTTTACAGGATTGACTTATTAAATGCTTGAATAAATCATTTAAGCGTAAATCACGGATATACAATATGTTGCTGTGTTCAGATATACACCGATGTTGATCATAATACAGTTCAAATAAGTTTGAAAACTGTAAAAATAGAAATTGATCATCTATGTCGTGTGCTGTAGAGCCCTTGTTTTTGGAAAATGAGCCAGTAAAAGCGAATAGCTGTTTTAGGGTTTGATTGAGAAAATTAATCTCAGCATGTGCTTTATTTTTTTATTTTATTAATAAATTCAATATATTGCTCAATGCCTAACCAAGTCTGTGCATCAGTTGTTGTTAAATTTTCAAGTGATACAGAGCATGCGCATAACACCCTAATGTCATTATATATCGTCGCAATTTGTAACCATAATGTTTCTTCAATCTATATACATAAGCCTGATGTGAATGTATCGGTTTCGTTTGAGGTGCTATAGTTTGTTCTGCAGGGGATGAAAATTAAAGCCCATTTCCATATGCATATCACTGTTTATTGAGCATTAAGTCTGGTTTAAATGGTTTGAAAATAAAAATGTCAATAATATAGTAGTCAGCATGCAAAGTAATGTTGTATAGATCTAGAGCATGTAAAGGATTTGGAAAAGATAGAAAAACTTCGTTATTTATGCTCTGGTGACAGAATTTTCAAAACATAAATTTATATATTTATTGATTTTCATGCGTTTACACCCTTTGGAAACATGATTTTTACAATAATATGTAAAAATCACTTGCAAATCGTTAATATATTAACTATAAAGTTAATATGTTAACTAAATTGTTTCTTGTCTAGTAGGGAACACTGGAATTTAAGTCGAGAACATAAATGAATGATCTGAACCAAATTGTAAAACAAGGGAATATTTTTGGTATTGCTTTGAATTATAAAAAACTGTACAGCACATTGCAGGCACAATTTAATGAAAAACCTTATGTAAAAGAACCCATTAAACCAGTTCTTTTTATTAAGACACCGAACACACGTAACCAATCAGGTCAGCTTGTTGTTAAGCGTGTGGGTGAGGTTTTACAAGCAGGCGCTGCGGTCGGTATTGTGATTGCAAAAGCAACAAGTCGTGTCAAACAGGCAGATGCCAATAATCATATCGCAGGCTATGTGGTGATCAATGAGCTGAGCTTACCTGAAGATAGTTACTATCGTCCTGCAATTAAAGCAAAGTGCCAAGATGGCTTTTGTGTCATAGGTGATGTGGTTGCTCAAGACCAAGTCAACAATGTTGCAAATTTAGAACTACGTGTCTATGTCAATGGTGAGTTAAAACAGACAGGGAATACTTCGGATTGGATTCGTAGTCCTGCGCAAATCATTGAAGAAATTTCAGATTATATGCCGCTCAATGAAGGGGACATTATCATCACAGGTACACCATTGGGTCGCCCTGCTTTATTAAAAGGTGATGTGGTTCGTGTTGAAGTGGATCAATTGGGTGCTGTGGAAAATACCGTTCAGGAACAGGGAGTGTAATCATGAAAACTGCACGTATTCGTTATAATAATGAAGTTTTAAATGTTGAAGTTCTTGATGATTTACAAGTGAAATTACCTTCAGGTGACGTGTTGACTGAGCAACAAGTGGAATGGCTTCCACCTGCACAAGGTACCATGTTTGCACTGGGTTTAAACTATGCAGACCATGCGCGTGAATTGGCTTTTGAACCACCTAAAGAACCCTTGATCTTTATTAAAGCACCGAACACGTATACAGGTCACAACAAAAATACATGGCGTCCAGACAACGTGGACTATATGCACTATGAATGTGAATTGGTTGCGGTGATTGGTAAAACGGCAAAAAATGTCAAACGTGAAGATGCGCTAGATTATTTAGCGGGTTATACCTTGTGTAATGACTATGCGATTCGTGACTATTTAGAAAATTATTATCGTCCAAACTTACGCGTAAAAAACCGTCATTCAACGACACCAGTTGGACCGTACATCATTGATGCTGCCTCAGTGCCGACACCAAATAACTTAAAACTGCGTACCTGGGTGAATGGTGAACTTCGTCAAGAAGGGACGACTGCAGATATGATTTTTGATGTGCCATTTTTAATTGAATACATCTCATCATTTATGACTTTACAACCAGGCGACATGATCGCGACAGGGACACCAGAAGGGTTGTCAGATGTAGTCCCAGGGGATGAAGTTGTGGTTGAGATTGAAGGTGTGGGGCAGTTACGTAACCACATTATTTCTGAAACAGAATTTTTTGCACAAAACGCATAAGAGAAGGAATTTGACATGATTAAGCATTGGATTAACGGTAAAGAAGTTGAAAGCCAAGAAACATTTACCAACTATAACCCTGCAACCATGGAAGCGATTGGTGAAGTTGCAAGTGGCGGACAAGCTGAAATTGATTTAGCCGTTGCAGCAGCAAAAGCGGCAGCACCTAAATGGGCAAGAACGCCTGCCAAAGAACGTGCACGTTTGATGCGCAATTTGGGTGATTTAATTGACCAAAACGTAGCAAAAATTGCAGAGTTAGAAACGTTAGATACTGGTTTGCCGATTCATCAAACCAAGAATGTATTGATTCCACGTGCATCGCATAACTTCAACTTCTTTGCGGAAGTGTGTACCCGTATGAACGGTCATACTTATCCTGTGGATGACCAATTTCTAAACTACACATTACATCAACCTGTGGGTGTATGTGGTTTAGTGTCTCCGTGGAATGTCCCGTTTATGACGGCGACATGGAAAACTGCACCATGTTTAGCATTGGGTAATACTGCTGTACTCAAAATGTCTGAACTTTCTCCAATTACGGCGAATGAATTGGGACGCTTAGCACTTGAAGCGGGTATTCCTGAAGGTGTATTTAACGTAGTACAAGGTTTAGGTTCAACTGCGGGTGATGCACTTGTTAAACATCCTGATGTCCGTGCTATTTCATTTACAGGTGGTACAGCAACAGGTCGTAAGATCATGGCCAATGCGGGTCTGAAAAAATACTCTATGGAGCTTGGTGGTAAATCTCCAGTGCTTATTTTTGAAGATGCTGACTTAGAACGCGCTTTAGATGCTGCATTGTTCACTATTTTCTCTTTAAATGGCGAGCGTTGTACTGCGGGTAGCCGTATTTTCATCCAAGAATCGGTTTATGATGAGTTTGTCAAAGAGTTTGCGCGTCGTGCTAAAAATATCATTGTCGGTGATCCGCAAGATCCGAACACACAAGTGGGTTCAATGATCACGCAAGCACACTATGACAAAGTCACAGGCTATATCAAAATTGGTCTTGAAGAAGGCGCAAACATGGTTGCAGGTGGTTTAGAGCGTCCTCTGAATTTGCCAGCGCATTTACAAAAAGGGCAGTTCATTCAACCGACGGTATTTGCTGACGTAGACAACCGTATGCGTATTGCACAAGAAGAAATCTTTGGCCCTGTCGTGTGTTTAATCAAATTTAAAGATGAAGCCGATGCGCTTCGCTTGGCTAACGATACCGAATATGGTCTAGCGTCTTATATTTGGACACAAGACATTACCAAAGCACATCGTTTAGCGGCAGGCATTGAAGCAGGTATGGTGTTCATCAACAGTCAAAACGTGCGTGATCTTCGTCAACCATTTGGTGGTGTAAAAGGTTCGGGTACAGGTCGTGAAGGTGGTGAATATAGTTTTGAAGTATTTACCGAGCTTAAAAACGTCAGTATTTCAATGGGTACACATCATGTACCAAAATGGGGTGTGTAAACGCCCCCTTCGGGAAATAAATACAGTATTTTAAAATTTCAGGAAGAAAGAATATGGGTAAGCTCGCTTTAGCTGCAAAAATTACACATGTACCGTCCATGTATTTATCAGAATTGCCGGGACCGACCAACGGAATTCGTCAGGCAGCCATTGATGGACATAAAGAAATAGGTCGCCGTTGCCGTCAGTTAGGTGTCGATACCATTGTGGTCTTTGATAGTCACTGGTTAGTCAATAGTGCCTTTCATATCAATGCTGGTGCACATTTTGGTGGTGTCTATACCAGTAATGAATTACCGCATTTTATTCAAAATATGGAATTTGATTACGATGGTAATCCAGAACTTGGTCAGTTGATGGCTGAGGAAATCTGTAAAACAGGGATTCGTGCCCAAGCGCATAATATTGAAAGCTTAGAATTAGAGTATGGCACATTGGTTCCGATGCGCTATATGAACCAAGATAAACATTTTAAAGTGGTCTCTGTTTCTGCATTTTTAACTTCACATGATTTACAAGACAGCCGTAAATTTGGTGAAGGTTTGCTCAAAGCGATTGAAAAATATGACGGTACAGTGGCGGTATTTGCTAGTGGTTCATTATCACATCGTTTTATTTGGGATCGTGAATATAAGCGTGGTATGGATGAATATACCCGTGAGTGGGATCGTCAAGTCGACAAGCACGTGGTAGGCATGTGGGAACGTGCGGAGTGGAAAGAATTTACTGACATGTTGCCTGAATATGCAGAATACTGCTATGGCGAAGGTGGTATGCATGACACGGCAATGCTGCTTGGACTCTTAGGTTGGGATCAATACGACAAAGCTGTAGAAATTATTACACCTGCATTTCCAAGTTCAGGTACAGGGCAGATTAATGCGATTTTCCCACTGCCTGATTCAATGGCTTAAATCATAAAAAGGAGATTTTTGATGCCACATTTTATTGCGGAATACAGTGCAAATTTAGAAGATGCTGTTGATTTTCAGGATTTATTCGAGCAAGTGAATAATTTCTTAGGTGGCACAGGAATCTTCCCTTTAGGTGGCATTCGTAGCCGTGCAATTCGTATGGATAAATTTCGAATGGCAGATGGTTTACATGATTACGCCTTTGTCCATATGACCTTAAAGGTCGGTTCTGGGCGAGATTTAGAAACCCGACAGCGTGTTGCAACAGCATTATTTGAAAAAATTGAAGCATTTTTTCAGCCATTGAAAGATCAGCGTTTATTGGCGATTTCTTTTGAAATGACAGAACTTGATCCTGTTCTTAATTTTAAATCCAATAATATTCACCAGTTTTTAAAAAATAATGGCTAGATAAGGATATCGAGATGTTAGAGAAAGCAAAAATTCAGGAACTTGCGTTACAACTGGATCAAGCAGAAAAATCAGGTACGCAAATGCGTCAGTTTTCTTTGCAATATCCTGAGATCACCATTGAAGATGCCTATGCAATTCAAAAAGCATGGGTGGCGCATAAAATTGCCAATGGGCGTAAATTGGTTGGGCACAAAATCGGTTTAACTTCACGTGCGATGCAAGTGTCATCGAATATTACCGAACCTGATTATGGCGCATTATTAGATGATATGGTCTTTGAGGAAGGCTCTGATATCCCGATGTCACGTTTTATTGTGCCACGTGTGGAAGTAGAGTTAGCGTTTATTTTAGGTAAGCCACTTTCAGGGCCAAATTGTACGATTTTTGATGTGTTGGATGCGACAGATTATGTTATTCCTGCTATCGAAATTATTGATGCACGTTTACACAATGTTGATCCTGAAACTAAAATTACCCGTAAAGTATTTGATACCATTTCTGACAACGCAGCCAACGCAGGTATTGTGTTAGGTGGTCGTCCAATTAAACCGAATGAACTCGATTTACGTCGTATTTCTGCGATTTTATACCGTAATGGCGTGATTGAAGAATCGGGTGTATCCGCTGCAGTACTGAATCATCCTGCTAAAGGCGTAGCATGGTTAGCCAACAAATTACATCCTTATGGTGTGACCTTGGAAGCAGGACAAATTATTTTAGGCGGTTCGTTTACCCGTCCTGTGGCTGCACAAGCAGGTGATACTTTTCATATTGATTATGACCAACTGGGTTCAGTGGCATTTCGTTTTATGTAATTGCGTATTCAGTTGAGGTATAGATCATGTTAAATCCGAAAAATACATTTAAACAAAAGCTTAAAACACAACAACAGATTGGCATGTGGGTCGGTTTAGCAAATAGTTACTGTGCAGAAATTGCTGCCAATGCAGGCTATGATTGGTTGTTGATCGATGGTGAACATGCACCAAATGACATTCGTAGTATTTTAGAGCAGTTACAGGTGATAGCACCCTATGCAAGTCAGGCCGTTGTACGCCCTGTGACAGGCAGTGTGCCACTCATTAAACAATTGTTAGATGTGGGTGCACAAACTTTACTGATTCCGATGGTTGAGTCAGCAGAGCAGGCAGAGCTGATGGTTAGTGCAACGCGTTACCCACCTGAAGGTATTCGTGGTGTGGGCGCAGCATTAGCCCGTGCATCACGTTGGAATAATATTGGTGATTATTTGCAACATGCCGAGGATGAAATTTGTGTTTTAGTGCAAATTGAGTCGAAAAAAGGTTTAGAAAATTTAGATGCAATTTTAGCCGTTGAAGGTATTGATGGCGTCTTTATTGGTCCAGCTGATTTATCCGCTGCTCTAGGCTATCGTGGCAATCCGGGTCATCCTGATGTACAACAGATTATTGTCGATACCATTGCAAAAATTCGACAAGCAGGCAAAGCGGCAGGTATTCTATCTGCAGATGAAAGTCTTGCAAAACAATATTTAGCGTTAGGTACAGAGTTCGTTGCAGTCGGTGTAGATACAAGTTTGTTAATGAAGTCAATGAAGCAACTTCTTGGTAAATTTAAAAACATTGAAGAAAAAGCACCACAAGGACCGAGCGTCTATTAAGGAGAATGTAGATGCAATTGTCAAATTCAGCATTATTGAAAAACCAAGTATTTATTGATGGTCAATGGGTTTCTGCTACAGATCAAAAAACTTTTGTGGTCACTGATCCTGCAACAGGTGAAGAAATTGCACGTGTACCATCGGTCACGACTCAACAGGTAGAACAGGCTGTTGAAGCAGCAGATGAAGCACTTAAAACGTGGAAACTAACTACAGCAAAAGAGCGTTCACTTTTACTTAAAAAATGGTATCAATTGATGATCGATCATCAAGAAGATTTAGCGATTATTTTAAGTACCGAGCAAGGTAAATCGATTACCGAAAGTCGTGGTGAAATTTTGTATGGTGCGAGTTTTATCGAATGGTTTGCCGAAGAAGCTAAACGTACTTATGGCGATGTGATCCCACACGATAAACAAGGTCGCCGTTTGGTGGTGATTCGTCAACCTGTGGGGGTGGTGGCTGCCATTACACCATGGAATTTCCCCAATGCCATGATTACTCGTAAAGTCGGTCCAGCCTTGGCTGCTGGTTGTACGGTAGTGATTAAACCAGCATCAGAAACACCTTTATCTGCATTAGCTTTGGTGGCTTTGGCTGAACAAGCAGGTATTCCAAAAGGCGTTGTCAATGTCGTGACAGGCAGTGCACGAGAGATTGGTGCGGTGTTAACTTCTCATCCTGCGGTGAAAAAAGTTTCATTTACGGGTTCAACACAAATTGGCAAATTGTTGATGGAACAGTGTTCATCCACCATGAAAAAAGTCAGTATGGAACTAGGTGGAAATGCACCTTTCATTGTGTTTGATGATGCTGATTTAGATCGTGCTGTTGAAGGTGCGATTGCCTCAAAATTCCGTAACAGTGGTCAAACCTGTGTCTGTACCAACCGCCTTTTGGTGCAAGACAAAGTTTATGATGCCTTTATTGAAAAATTAGCTATTGCGGTGAAAAAATTGAAGGTTGCACCTGCATTTGAAGAAGGGGCAGAACAAGGGCCTTTGATTAATGAAAAAGCAGTTGAAAAAATTCAGGAACATATTGAAGACGCAACATCAAAAGGGGCAAAAATTGTGGCGGGTGGTCATCGCCATGCTTTAGGTAAAACATTCTTTGAGCCAACCATTTTAGCGGATGTTACACCTGAAATGTTGGTGGCAAACGATGAAACTTTTGGACCATTAGCACCTGTTTTTAAGTTCTCTACCGAAGAGCAAGCCATTCAAATGGCAAATGATACTGAATTTGGTTTGGCTTCTTATTTGTATACTCAAAATTTAAGCCGTGCATGGCGTATGGGCGAGGCACTTGAGTATGGTATGGTGGGCATCAATGAAGGCATTATATCCACAGAAATTGCACCATTCGGTGGGATTAAAGAGTCTGGTGGAGGTCGAGAAGGATCTAAATATGGTATTGAAGACTATATGGAACTAAAATATATGTGTATGGGAATTTAATAGTTTTTTAAATATTTTAAGTAGTATTTTTAAAGCTTAAATCACTCTGAATTAACACAAAAATTCTCTATATATGAGAATTTTTGTGTTTTAATCGTGATTAACTATTAAAAATAAAATTATTAAATATTGCACATATTTAGTTAATATGTTAAATATATTATTCGCAACCATATACCTTGAACGGATTTTAAGTGTATATGTTGAGTTTTCGAAAAGGGTAGAATTTTTATTTAATTATATAGTTAATATATTAATTAATATTAAATTCTTAGATTTTTAGGTTCGTATTGCTTATTAAACAAGACGACCTATTAATGAAATGGAATATCTGAAAAGGATATGGGAGAAGGAAATGACAACATCATCAGTATATGTTGCTCCTACAGAAAAAATGACCACAGATGAAAAGAAAGTTGCATTTGCAACGATTATTGGGACAACTGTCGAGTGGTACGATTTTTTTATTTACGCAGCTGCCGCAGGTTTAGTATTTAAAACTGCATTTTTTGCACCAGCAGGTAATGCACTAGGTACTTTATTGGCTTTTGCAACTGTTGGCTTAAGTTTTCTATTTCGTCCATTAGGTGCATTTTTAGCAGGCCATTACGGTGACAAATATGGTCGTCGTGTGATTTTGGTCTTGACTCTTGTTTGCATGGGGTTATCTACAGCATTGATTGGTTTATTGCCGACTTATGAAACCATTGGTGTAATGGCACCAATCTTGTTATTGATATTACGTATTTTACAAGGTTTGTCGGCAGGTGGTGAATGGGGCGGTGCAGTATTGATGGCCGTAGAACATGCACCTACCCATCGTCGTGGACGTTTTGGTTCATTTCCACAAATTGGCGTGCCATTAGGCTTATTACTTGCATCTGGTATGTTTGCATTGATGAGTGGCGTGATTGCACCAGGTGATGCATTCATGGAATGGGGATGGAGAATTCCATTTTTATTCAGTATTGTCTTATTGTTTGTTGGACATTGGATTCGCCGTACAGTAGAAGAAAGCCCAGTCTTTGAAGAAATTAAAGAGCGTAAATCTGCATCTGAAACACCAATCCTTGACTTATTTAAAAAACACTCAACACTGCTATTTCTAACGGCTTTATTGTTTGCAGGTAACAGTGCTGTAGGGTATATGACGACAGGTGGTTTTATTCAAAACTATACAACCAATCCTGATGGTGCTTTGCATATGGCACGTACGCCAATCTTGATGTGTGTGGCATTATCTGCAGCAGTTTGGTTGTTATTTACTTGGATCTCAGGTGGATTATCAGACAAAATTGGACGTAAAAAAACTTATATCATTGGTTGGATCATGCAATTGGCAGGTGTATTGGCATTATTCCCATTAGTGAACATGGGGACAGTGGCTTCCGTTGCTGTGGCATTGAGTATTTTATCCATGGGAATTGGTTTAACGTATGGCGTAATGTCTGCATATTTTTCTGAATTATTTCCTGCATCGATTCGTTTCTCGGGAGTATCTATTGCCTATGCTATTGGTGCAATCTTAGGTGGTGCATTCTCTCCTTTAATTGCAACATGGTTGATTGATTTGACAGGGAGTACTGCTTCTGTTGCGATTTATCTTTCTGTGATGACCTTGATCGGTTTAGTTGCAACATTATCTTTACGAGACCGTACAGGTATTCCATTAGGCCCTGATCATGAAGCGGAACAAGCTGTTTCTCCCGTGGTCTGGCATAAAAAATAATTTTTAATCAATTCAGGGGTGATTATGCTAATAAACTTAATATGTTAATTATATTTTATTGGCATAATAATTTTAGAAAAGGAAATCTATTGTGTTTGTGCATAAGTGAAAGTTTCACTTAAAAACATAGTAATAAGGATAGATTATGAATAAGAAAATCATCGTTTCATGCATTTGTGTTGCGCAAGGATTAGTGCTAACAACTGCTCATGCTGACTTTATCAAAGATTCAGAAACGACATTACAATTACGTAACTTTTATGTTGATCGAGATTACGATGGTAATGTGGTAAAAGACCATGAAAACTGGTCACAAAGTGCAAGCCTGATTGCGAAATCAGGCTATACCGATGATGAGCTTGTGCAAGTCGGCTTAGATGCATCTATACGCTATGCGGTACGTTTAAATGAAGATAAACATGCACCAAATTACATTATGCCGTATGACCCTGTCACTCAAACGCAAGACCCAGACCAACTAAAATTGGGGGGAACGCTGAAACTGAAAAAGAGCAAGTCTGAGTTAAAAATAGGTGAAATTATTCCTAAAAACCCAGTACTACACACAGATGAATCTCGTCAATTACCGACCACATTTTTAGGTGCGGTATTTGAAAGTAGTGATATTCAAGATACGAAACTTACACTTGGGCATATTACCAAAGTAAATGCACGTGATGATGATCATTATAAAGACCTCAGCTTAACTAATGGTAAAATCGTGGCTCATAGTGATGGCTTTAATATGTTTGGTGTCGAACATAAATTTACCCCGCAAATTACTGGTACTTATTTTTATGGTGGTTTAGAAGATATTTATAATCAGCACTTTGCTGGTGTTTCATATCAACCAAAGTTTTCAGATAATTTATCATTGCGTTCAGATTTGTATTATTTTAATACAAGAGACACAGGGGACAGTGCAGCAGGAAAAATTGATAATGATGTGATTTCAACGCTGAATGTACTGACGTATGGTAACCATAAATTTGGTTTGGGTTATCGTCAACAATTTGGCGAAACAGGATATCCTGCATTAAATGGTTGGGTACCTCAACTTTACCTTGCCAATTGGACGGTTTCAGTATTTTCTAAGCCGAAAGAGCGTTCATTTCAGTTCCGTTATGATTATGATATGAAAGGTATTGGCTTGGATGGATTAAACTTATTATTACGTTATTACACAGCAGATAATGCACATGTAGGTGAAATTCGTGATGGTAAGGAAGATGAATTGGATGTGTTATTGTCTTATAAAATCCCTGAAACTTATATTAAAGGGCTAAATTTCCAATGGTTATATGCGAAAGCAACAACTGATTTTGGCCCTGATTTTACAGAAAATCGTGTTGCATTGACTTATAATTATAAGTTTTAAGATATCCTAAACATCATAAGGGAAATAGTCACTATTTCCCTTATTTTTGAATAAAATTGCTTTATTTAATTTTTATAAATTGATCTATATGATTATTTAGGGTAAATCCAAGATATATTTCAGATCTGAAAATGTTAAAATTAATTGTGTTTATTGAGAAAATGACTTCATGAAAAAAATTCGTCCTTCATTAACCTTAGCGCTTTTACAGGCAAGAGAAGCGGCAATGTCTCATTTTAGACCTGCTTTAAATGAAAGGGGTTTAACGGAACAACAGTGGCGAATTATTCGTATTTTGTACCAATATGGAACTTTAGAAAGCAATCAACTTGCTGAATTGGCTTGTATTTTAAAACCTAGCCTAACAGGAATTTTAAACCGGATGATCGAACAAGGGAATATCCAAAAAGACAAAGATATTCATGACCAACGAATCAATTTGATTAGTTTAACTGATGCTGGAAAGGAATGCTTTGAACTACAGGCAACCAAAATGGAAGCATCATATAAAAATATTCAGGAACAATTTGGACCTGAAAAAATGCAACAATTGATGGAATTGTTAAATGATTTATCTAAGATCAAAATGAATTCTTAAGAGCTTTGTTTTGAAAGAAACACACGCATAAATAGATCGTTAAAATCGCACAAAAGCCAAGCATAGTGTATTTTGCACCGAAGAAAGAGGCAATGAAACCCGCTGCCAATCCACCTAAAGCATCAAAGCCAAAGCGGGTAGATGTATAAATTGAGACTACGCGCCCTCGAAACTCTGCGGGTGTATTTTTTTGAATGAGAATGTTAGTGGAAACATTGGCTGTGGAAATGCCGAAACCTAATAAAAATAATGCAATATAATACGAAAATTGTAGATTGAGCGTGCCAAGTAAGAGCAGCCCAATCGCACAAAACCCCATGTTGTATTGAATGCGAGTTTGAGTTTTTTCAAAGTTTTGTGTTTTGGCTAAAATTAAGGAAGAAATCAAAGAGCCAATACCTGCCATTCCCCATAAATAGCCCAAAGTGGTCTCATTGCCTTTTAAATAGTCCTTTGCAAATACAGGAATGAGTGCCACATAGCTAGATGCTGTGAGATTTAATACAGCAATATTTAGCATCATTTTTCTATATTCTTTATTTTTAAAAACAAAGCTATAACCTTGTAGAAATACTTTTTGTATATTCTCCGTTACACGGTGAACCGCTACATTTTTCATTAAGAGCAATGCAATGATTAAAAATAAATAGGAAACAGCATTAAAAATAAAACAGGTCAAGGCATTGCTGACAGCTAAAATCAAACCTGCAATAGGTGGACCAATGAAACGGCATGCATTAAAAATCATGGCATTTAACGCCAATGCATTGGCAATATTACTTCTATCATCAACCAAATCACTGATAAATGACTGCCGTAAAGGAGTATCAATTGCAGTTAAAACACCCAATAAAATCGATAATGCCAAAATGCCAAGCTGATTTAATAGACCCAAATAGGTCAAAACTGCTAACAGCAGTGCTTGGATCAGAAAAAGAAATTGAACAAAAATCAATGCCTTTCTTTTATTGAGTTTATCTATGACTGCACCCACAAATGGACTCACTACTAGTTGTGGTGCTAAAGCAAAAAAAGCAATTAAACCCAATATAGGGGCTGAGTGGGTTAATTCATACGCAAGCCAAGCAAGAGCAACTTGTTGTATCCATGTCCCAAGTGTAGAAAACGTATGTCCAATAAAATAATTTCTGAAATTAGGATAACTTAAACTAGAAAATATGGATGACATATTATTTGGGGACTTGAAATTAAATTAACATGTTAACTGATTTGTGAGGGTATGAATATTAGAATTTATGTAAATTTTAGAGCGCGTTAAATGAAATTGATCAGTTCAACCTGCAGATCAACGAAAGGTGAATCTACCTATAGTTTTATTTTAAAATAAAAGAATTAAAATGGGAATTAAATCAGGGTTATATCATCAACTGATATCTGATATTTAATGATTTAAACACGCATATTCGTTTATTTTCTTATAACAGGATATTGATTTGCAGAATAATGTGATTTTTTGCAAAAAATAATCAACCCGATCGAAGTCAGGTTGATTTTTACCTGATTATTTTACAGTAAAGCTTGCTGTAAAACTGCGTGCTTCACGCCGTGCATCAGGGTCTGACGGCATTGGGAAGGGTGCAGCTGAGTAAACGGCTTGTACTATGCTTTCTTTTAGCATTGGATCAGAGGCATTTACAAGAATAATAGAAGATACAGCACCACTTTCGGTTAAAATAATACGAGCAGTTGCTTTTTGCGCCGAAAGACCTACTGGTATGCTCCAAGCATTATGAATTTTATTTACAAAATCACGTTTGGTAGAAGGTACGATTATTTGAGTTTCAGCTTTTTTATTTACTTCCATAGCTACATTTTCTGTAGTTTGATTTTTAGTTTGGGTTGTAATATCGGACTCAATTAGATTAGATGTATCCAATAGCTTAGAGTAATTCATTTGAGTGAAGTGATCAGTGCTACAACTCTGGATTAAAAATGCTAAAGATAAAATAAACAATACATATTTTTGAATATTCAATATATTTGTCCTTAGATACTAAAAAGAAACCCTGCCGAAACAGGGCTTAATTTCTAAATCATTTTGTTGATGTAAATGTTGATGTAATAACTAAAGCTTCTCTTCTTGCATCAGGGTCTGAAGGCATAGGGAATGGTGCAGCATTATTGATAGCTGATTTAATACTAGCGTCTAATACTTCATCACCACTAGATGAAGTGATGACTATGGATTTAACAGAACCTGATTCAGACAAGGTAAAACGGACTGAAACCCTTTTACCAGTAGTATTATTTGGAACTCTCCATGCTGACTGAACTCTATTTGTAAAATCACGTTTTGCAGAAGAAGCAATTTTTTTCGCTTCAGCACGTTTAGCTGCAGCTTCTTCTTTGGCTTTTTGGGCAGAAGATGCTTTTGCTTCAGCAGCAGCTTTTTCTTTGGCGTCTGCATCTGCTTTACGTTTTGCCTCTGCGTCAGCTTTGGCTTTTTCATTTGCCTCTTGTTTAGCTTTTGCAGCAGCGTCAGCTTTGGCTTGGCGTGCTTTTTCGGCAGCCTCTTGTTTGGCTTTTGCAGCAGCATCGGCTTTGGCTTGACGCGCTTTTTCGGCAGCGTCTTGTTTGGCTTTTGCAGCAGCATCGGCTTTGGCTTGACGTGCTTTTTCGGCAGCCTCTTGTTTAGCTTTTGCAGCAGCATCTGCTTTGGCTTGACGCGCTTTTTCGGCAGCCTCTTGTTTGGCTTTTGCCGCAGCATCGGCTTTGGCTTGACGCGCTTTTTCGGCAGCCTCTTGTTTAGCTTTTGCAGCAGCATCGGCTTTGGCTTGACGTGCTTTTTCGGCAGCATCTTGCTTGGCTTTTGCAGCTTGCGCAGCCTTTTCTTGTGCTAATTTTGCTGCACGATCTTGACGTGCTTTTTCAGCAGCATCGGCTTTGGCTTTTTCATTTGCCGCTTGTTTAGCCTTTGCAGCAGCATCAGCTTTAGCCTGACGTGCTTTCTCATTGGCTTCTGCTTTGGCTTTTTCCGCAGCTTCACGTTTGGCAGCGGCGGCAGCTTCTGCTTTAGCTTTGGCATTTGCTTCAGCCTTCGCACGTTCAGCTTCATTTTTTGCTTGGCGAATTTTTTCATTCGCCTCTTGCCGTGCTTTTTCAGCTTCAGCAGCCTTTAAGCGTGCGGTTTCAACGGCTTTGGCTTGTGCTTTTGCTGCATCTGCTGCCGCTTTTTGTTCAGCTTCAGCGGCTTTTGCCTCCGCTGCTGCTTTTTGCATGTCAACTTTAGGTGTTGGTGTGGGAAGAGGTGGAGATGTAATTGGAATATTGGGTGCATCCACGACAGGTTCCGCAGTTTGCTGTATATTTTCAGTAATATGCGTGTCTGCTGTTTCAACTGAATCTGAGATTTCTAAAGGTTCAGCTTCTAGCGGTGGGATGTCTTCAGGTTTGACCAATACAGTTTTGATCTGCTTTGGTGGTTCAAGTGGTTTACTCATGCCAAGAAAAAGTAAGCCAACAATTGCCACCACATGGACACCAAGGGTAAATCCAAGTGCAATCGCAGTTTCTTTCGATTGTGGCTGATTAAAATCTTTCATAACTTACTTTAATGGCTCTGTGAGTAACCCAACTTGATTGAGTCCAGCTTCTTGTAATGCAGACATCAGGCTCATAACATCGCCATAAGGGCGAGATTTATCACCATTGACTAAAACACTAAATTTTTGTTGTTTCGTTTCTGAGTCAGTTTGTGCTTGGGTTAAAATTTCTTTTAATTGCTCCAAAGACAATGACTCATTTTTATGTGTATCATCTTTGAGTAAGTATTGCCCGTCTTTATCTAAAGTAACAATGGCTAGCGTTTCTTTGGACTCAATAGGTGTACTGTTCGCTTGAGGTAAATCAACATCAATTCCTGTGGTGATCATGGGTGCTGTGACCATAAAAATCACCAAAAGAACTAACATGACATCAATATAAGGAACGACATTCATATCGCTCTTTAACGGTTTTTTGACGCGCTCAAAGCGTCCCGAACGTTGAATTGCCATTAGTCATTTTCCTGTGTTGAACCCACAGACTGACGTTGTAATAGCGCCACCATTTCTTCAGCAAATAATGCACGATCAGAATAGATTTCCTCACCTTTGGCTGTGTAATGGTTAAATGCCAAAACTGCAGGAATTGCTGCAAAAAGACCAATTGCAGTTGCAATTAAAGCTTCAGCGATACCAGGTGCAACGGTTGCTAAAGTCACTTGATCGACTTGTGCAAGACCAATAAAGGCATTCATAATTCCCCAAACGGTACCAAATAAGCCAACATAAGGTGCAACAGAACCAATACTGGCTAAAGCACTTAAGCCTTGTTCTAAGCGACCTTGATCACGGCTTAAACCGACACGTAAAATTCGTTCAGTTCCTTCAATCATTGGAGCTGTGTCTGCATGGCGTTTTTTTAATTTTAAAAATTCACTGAGACCTTGATAGAAAATATCTTCTAAACCATCACGCTTAGAGTTAAGTTGAGCATTGTTATATAAGGTGTTTAGTTCTGCACCAGACCAGAAGATTTTTTGAAAATGATCATCGCCTTGGCGGGCTTTTTTATAGCCCATATGTAACTTGGCAATGAGATACCAACTAAATAAAGACGCGAGTACCAAAACCAGCATGACCAGTTGTACCACAGGACTTGCTTGTAAAATTAAATCAGAAACGTGAAGAGAAGATTCGAGTTGAGTTGCCATAGTTACATGTGCCAAGTAAATTTTTTTTATTCGTGAGCCAATTCTTTTTGAATCAACTCGCGGATTTCATCAGGAATACGACGAGGTTTCATTGCTGTACTTAGACATGCTAATTCTACCTCACCAGAAGCAAGCATGATTTCACCACGATAAATATTTTGTTGCAATACAAAAGACGTTGCTTTACACGAAACTACACGAGCTGTAACAGTAATTAAATCATCCATGAGGATCGGGCGCATATATTTCACATTTATTTTATGCACCACAAAGTGATAGTCTTTTTGATGCCAATAATGATCAATGCCTGATGCCCGTAGCCATTCAGTACGGGTACGTTCCATAAAGCGGATATGATTGGCATGGTATACGATCCCACCTGCATCAGTGTCTTCAATATATACACGGATTTGAAACTCAAATTTGTTTGCCATGACCATTTCCAATTTATACATTTACAATGAAATAAGCATTTGCATTTTGATGTAGTTTAATTGATTGAAAACTATACAAAACGAAGTGCTACAATGGTTTGCAGTTTAGCATTCTGATTTTATTGTCCAATGGCACAAGATTTCAATGCTTAAAAAAATTCTCATTTGTACGATGTTCAGCCAAATATAAAATTTGGAGGATTATTTTTATTTAGGGGTGTTGGATGTTAATAGATGCAATGTATTGCCGATGTACCATAGCAGATTCTGACGTATTTCTATGCAACAATTATATTTTGTTTTATGTATATAAATCAGTATAGAAGAATCAACCTATACCTAAAAATGCATCATTGTTAAGTCATGAAAATAAGCAGTTAAAAAAAGAATATACGATGCATATGGTCTGCTTCGTATATTCTTTTTAGGTGAGTAAATGGTGTTAAATATAAATTAACCTAATGATTTCGAAGATAAATATTTTTCTGCATACTCATTGGTTAAGCGTTCTTTTTCAGATTCCGATAAATGTGGATTATTTAAAATTTTATTGATTTCAATATCAAACTCAAGCAAATCATCTGCAATTGATTGTTGAGGAGGAATAGGCGTTGCTTCTAGATGAATTTGATTTGAACGATGATAACGGTAAAATAAAAAAACAAAAATAAAAAAACTAATAGAAATAATCACGATTATTGGAAAGTTTAGCATGTGTATGCTCCTTTTTTATATTTGTGCAAGACTATTTGGAAATTTGATTTAAAAGATTGTTAATTATAATTTAATAAATAGGTGAAGTGTTATTTTTTTGTAAGAAAATGACGACTAGCTGAATGAACTACACTTTATTTTTTAATAAAAAAGCATTAATACATTTAAATGCTAATGTTACATAGATTTTATAGTCTTAAAAACTGAAGAAGCCTGTATACAGGCTTCCGATGACAGATTTGATATTATCAGTTCTTGGGTTCAGGTGGTGTCAGACCAAACTGCAAATAGGCTTGATTGGTGGCAATCCGTCCACGTGCAGTACGCATGACATAACCTTGTTGAATCAAATAAGGTTCAATCACGTCTTCCAAGGTTCCAGAGTCTTCCGCCATAGCGGCAGCTAAAGCTTCTACACCCGCAGGACCGCCATCGAAACGTTCCAATAACATACTTAAATAACGACGATCCAATGTGTCTAAACCATCTTTATCGACATTGAGCATATCTAAAGCGCGTTGCGCCATTTCCTGTGTGACTTCGCCTGTACCTTTGACTTGTGCGTAGTCACGGACACGACGTAATAAGCGATTTGCAATACGAGGTGTACCCCGTGCACGACGAGCAATTTCTTTTGCACCATCGGAAGTTGTAGGTACATCCATAAGAGAGGCAGAACGTGAAACAATATGGGTCAGATCTTCAACCGAATAAAACTCAAGTCGTTGCACAATACCGAAACGATCACGTAAAGGCGAAGTCAGTAAACCTGCTCGTGTTGTTGCAGCAACGAGGGTAAATGGTGGTAAATCCAGTTTGATGGAGCGTGCCGCAGGACCTTCACCAATCATGATATCGAGTTGGTAGTCTTCCATCGCAGGATAGAGAATTTCCTCAATGACAGGGGATAGGCGGTGAATTTCGTCAATAAAGAGTACATCACCTTCTTCGAGATTGGTCAGCATGGCTGCCAAATCACCCGCACGCTCCAATACAGGACCCGAAGTGGATTTCAGATTTCCTCCCATTTCACGGGCAATAATATTGGCGAGTGTGGTTTTACCTAAACCCGGTGGTCCAAAAATTAAGGTGTGATCAAGGGCTTCGCCTCGTCCGCGCGCTGCACCAATAAAAATTTCCATTTGCTCACGCACCACAGGCTGACCAATATAGTCATCGAGTGAAGTTGGACGAATGGCGCGATCAAAATGATCTTCGGGTTTTTCAGAACCACTGATTAAACGGTCTTGCATTGGATGATTAATCTAACTCTTTATCTTTAATGTATCAGGATTGACTTATTTATTCATTGACTTCAAAGCGGCACGGATGATATCGCTTGCTTCAGTAAAATCACCTTTGGCAGCATTAACCAGCTTTTGTGCTTCCGCAGGTTTATAACCCAAAGATTGTAAAGCGGCTTCGGCTTCTGCAACAGCAGAGTTGCCTGTAAATTGAATTTGTGTGGTACTTGTACCGCTTGCCACAGCACCTGTAGAAAATGCTTTAAAACGATCACGTAGCTCGATCATTAAGCGTTCAGCAGTTTTTGCACCAACACCCGGAACTTTAACCAAGGTTTTAACATCGCCATTTTCAACAGTATGAACGAGCATTTCCACACTTAAAGTTGAAAGAATACCTAAAGCCATTTTAGGACCAACGCCATTTACTTTTAACAAAGTACGGAAAATGATTTTCTCTTGTTGATTTAAAAAACCATAAAGAAGTTGTGCATCTTCACGGACGGCTAAATGTGTCCATAATGTGACTTTTTGCCCTTTTTGCAGTTGGCAAAAAGTCGAAAGTGGCGTGTCGATTTCATAGCCAACACCATTTACATTTAAAAGTACAGTAGGTGCTTCTAAAGCGAGGACTTCGCCAATAAGACATCCGATCATTGCATGTGTTCACTTATTTTGTTCATGGTTGAATACTAGTTGCCATTTGCTCTAAACGCAAAAAAATCATTGCTAATTTACAGACAAACACTTTTTTCAGATTTAAATTCTATATACCAACTATTTGCAGTTTTGATGTTGGGTCGGTAAATGCAGCTCAGGGTATGGTTTTTTTCTTGAATAAAAATCATGATTCCAACATTCTTTTTTTCAACCCAACCATTTTTCTTGAATTTAGGAATATAAATTTGTTCAAATTCTATGATGCTGAGTTCATTTTGAGGAATAGTAATTTTCAATGTATGGTTTTTACCATGTGGACCTCCTAGTGATAATGAGAAATTTACGTTATTAGGAGTATGAATAAACTTTGGAAAAATACTTAGTGCCTCGTTATATAATGTAAGAAAAATATCAGGCTTACCCTTTAAAATTTGTTCGATTGTTTGATCTACTACAGGTTGTTTATTCTCAGATTTTATATGCACTAATAAATAGAATGTACCAAAACATATAGAAAAAACTAAAGCAAATGGCAAAAGATAATAAACAAAAGGCGGAAGTTTTCGTTCATTCATTTAATCATATCCGAGATATTGAGTTTTCAATCGAATTAAAAGAACCCAACCTTATTGCCTTGTAGTTCTTGAGCCAAATTATACGCTTGATGATCTGAAAACTTACTCACAATATCCAAAACTTGCATAATATTGTCATAATGATCATCACTAAAACGAGCACCAAAACGTTCTAAAATAGACATCAAACGTCCATCTTTAAAACTCAAAGTCTTATTTGGTGTAGTGAGTGGGATAAAGGCATCTAAAATATGTTGCAAACTTTGATGGGCAATAATTTCTAAACCCGACTTTTGCGGATGTTCAAAGATTTTTTCACGTGCTAAATTCTTTGCTTTTTCAATCCCAATTTCAATATCTTCAGCACAATACTGCAATAACGAACCTTTGAGCTGCCCTGAGAGGATTTGGAAATGGTTTTTAGCAAAAGCCGTGGTTACTTCATCAACTAAGCGTTTCATGACACGTCCACGCAAAGCCGCAATTTTTTGTTGCCATGTGGTGTAGGGCATACTCAGTTCGGCAGGCACACCATAATCACCCAACAAATTGAGGAAAATTGGTTCAACTTCTTCATAAGACAACATATTTAAAATAATGCCATCTTCAAGGTCAATGAGGGCATAACAAATATCATCAGCCGCTTCTAACAAATACGTCAGCGGATGACGACACCATTGATATTCACCGAGTTGAATCAAACCGAGTTGATCTGCAATCTGCTTTAAAATTTCTTTTTCTGCTTGGTAGCAACCAAATTTAGCTCGTTTGTTGGCAGGTGTATTGCCTTGTGACTCGATGGTCTTAGATAGCCAAGGGTATTTTAAGTAAGCCCCTAAGGTTGCGTAAGTCAAACGCATACCCCCATCGTTGGGATGGTAATCAATTTTAGTGAGTAAACGTAGACCTTGCGCATTACCTTCAAACTGACGCACATCGGCTTGTTGCTCAGGGCTTAAATCTTTTAAAAAATCGGTATGTGATGCGTCATCAAACCATTCTCGGATTGCGTATTCGCCCGCATGTCCAAAAGGTGGATTGCCAATATCATGCGCTAAACATGCTGCTTGGATGATTGCACCAACATCGGCAGGGGAAATCCAAACAGGCAGTTCATCTTTGATTTTTTCTGCCGCAAGCATGCCGAGTGAACGACCAATACATGATACTTCTAAGGAATGCGTAAGTCGTGTATGAATGCCATCGTGTTGCGTGAGTGGATGAACCTGAGTTTTACGATTCAGTTGTCGAAAACTTTGAGAAAATATAATGCGATCATAGTCTTTATGAAATGGGCTACGTGCCTGTTCTGTACTTTGTTTTTTGCTACCTAAACGAACTGTTGAAAGCAGTTCTAACCAACGCATTTGAGTCATTTATCATTATTCATTAATTACTTGTTTGCATCATGCCAAATTTACGGTGAATGTACTAGGGTAGTCGTTGGGTTGTGCGACATAATTTGTCTTTTAGGCTTAAATAAAATTTAAATTTAAGGGGATGGTGTTACATGCCCAAAGAGATAATCAAAAGGGCTACATTCTAAAAGTACGAACGTGTCTATAGAGGGTAATGTGTGTTGCTGATATTGAGGGTCAAGCAGAAAGAACGTGACTAAATAACAAAACTCGTCCATAAAGGCAAAAAGATGTTGTTGAAATTGCAAGGTATTCACACGTAGGCAAGGTAAACTGCCTGAAAAATATAAAATGCTCTGAGTCGTTTTCAAAATGCTAAAATGATGATGTTGAATCAATTGTTGTACAACATCATGATCAATAGGGACATTACATGGGAATTCAATTTTTTGTGCAGATGCGCAAGATGAAAAATCCAGTTGAGCTTGCGATCCTCGCCATAAGGGCTCAAGTAAAGTATTGATGTGCGTAGTCACTTCGAATGGAAGGGCTTGATGGTCGATGTGATGGCTGTTTAGAAAGTCTAGTATGTCGTTGTATAACATGATTATCCCAATGTATTGAATGTTTGCTGATGGGGTGCTTTGAAGTGGTGTTGGTATTCTTATGCGTATAAATAGCTTGCCTCACCAATTTTGACCACTGCCATCTTCATTACAGCAAAGGTCGCTTTACGAATTTTTTCCTGATAGGCTGAATCAGTAGTTTTTTGTACTTGGAAGCAATGTTCTGTGCTATATCATATTTTTTCATCAAGATGAATGGGGACGCAGGTAAAATTGGAAAATGCTCCAAAATCTATCTATCCTCGATAGCAATAAAAATAAAGGCGTTGAGTTGCATAGCATATTCCAATATTCAGATTAAAAAAGAGTAGGAGAGATAGGATGTCAGATGGGCAAGATCCTCATCAGCAATTTCCTGAAGATGATGGCAATATTGTGGATGAGTTAAAAGCACAATTCTTTGCTTTTGCGATCTATGGACTGATTGCATTGTTCTTTTATGGGTTTGTACAATTTTTAGCATCTTTCGAGCCAAAAGTACGCTTAAAATACGATGATATTCCTGTCGAACAGCGTTTAGAACAATTACCCCCACGTTTTTCTTATTTTTATCAGCAAGCACAATTGGGTTTTAGTACCGCTTTACCAACCATAAAGTATTGGGATTTTAGATGGCAACATCAAAAGATGTCATACAAGTTATTTCAGTTTAGTATCGCTGAGCAAAATATGACAGAACAACAGTTTATGCAGAACATAATGCCTCGTTTGATTGCACAAGGTTGGACATTGTTGACACCGCCTTATGAGGAAGAAGTTCATCTTGCACCTGCTGATTTTATATTTTTAGATACAGAACATAATCGTCTATTTGTGACGAAGCCTATGCATAACAAAGAAAATCCACAGTATTGGCAAGTCTCTTTTGTGGAAAATTCAGGGATTTATGAGTATCTAGCACCTGTTTAAAGCGCAAAATAAATTTTCATGCAGATGACGATGAACGTAAGCGACGCTTTGATCCTTATCTGTTGGTTGTTCTATATACAATTTAAGGCGCAATTTCCTTGCGCACTTGCATCAGTAAAAGACCTAACCAATTTTTACCTTTGCCATCACCACCATCGCCCCAATAAGCATCATTTTCTGTATGCTCAATCAGCTTTGCCTCACCTGTAGAAATTAACAAATTTTTTAAATCTTCATGTTGAGTAAATTTAGCAATCAGGGCTTTTTTCATCACATTATTTTTTATAGATTCCCAATCGTTGCGAAGCTTTTGTTTACGGTCACGTCCTAGACGTGCTGCAATCATCGGAGATCTTTCCGCACGAATTTTTTCTTGATATTGTGGATCAGCAAATTTCTGTGCTTGAAAATAGTGTTCAGTGGTGTGCCATATTTTTCCATCAAGTTTGATCGGAAAATGTGCAAAGTTGGAAAACTCGCCAAATTCATCTTGTGTGCTATAAAACTTAATTTTGGTCATAGTCATTTCAATTTTTGTTGTGATTTAATAGGTGTTATAGTGACACTATATGGGTTGAAATGCAAATTAAAAAGAATAAAGTAGCTAGATGGCAACGATTTATTAAAGAAGTGACTGAGGGAAAATAAATATAATAAACTGAAAAATGGGCTTATCGTTCTATATTAATCAATTGTTACTAATCATGTTTGAACTTGAAAGTCAAAGTAAATAGCGCATTTTAAATAAAGAAAACTTAATTTTTTAAGCTGTAGATGACTAGCTGAAAATGCGCTTTCACAGTAGAATATGCGCTCTCTTCAAGTCACATTGCGGTGGGTTGTCTAAACCTGCCCGTGGAGCCAAAAACAGCATGTTTATCATTGCCGGTGCACCCGCACATTCTTCTTTTAAGCAAACACAACTATTAACACGTTTATCGTCTATCAGTTCTGTTCAATCAATAGAAAGCCAATGGGTCTATCTGTTTGACCAAGCGCTCAGCGAGCAGCAACAGCAATCTGCATTACAGCTTTTAAATGACGGCGTTTCATTTGACGTTCGCCAAGCTGTAAGTGATGAAGTGCAAATTTTAGTGACACCTCGTGTCGGTACGATTTCGCCATGGTCATCAAAGGCAACTGATATTTTTGCCAACTGTAATACGCCTGTACACCGCTTAGAACGCGGTGTTTTGTTTACTTTAAAGGGTATTTCTGAAGTATCAGATGCAGTTAAGCAAGTTCTACATGACCGTATGACTGAAAGTGTTTTCAATCAAATTGATGACGCAACTGCATTATTCTCAGAAACTGAACCAAAACCGTTAAATGCCATTGATATTCTCGGTCAAGGTAAAGATGCATTATTAAAAGCCAATTCTGAGTTTGGTTTTGCTTTATCTGATGAAGAAATTGACTACTTAGTTGCTGCATTTAATAAATTGGGTCGTAACCCACACGACATCGAACTGATGATGTTTGCTCAAGCGAACTCTGAACATTGCCGTCATAAAATTTTTGGTTCTGAATGGACAATTGATGGTGAAGTTCAACCATTGTCCTTGTTCCAAATGATTAAAAATACGTATAAAGAATCACCTACAGATGTCTTGTCAGCGTATAAAGATAATGCTTCTGTGATCGTAGGTTTTGATACACAACGTTTCTATCCGAAAAAAGATGAAGCGACAGGTCACCACGTTTATAAATATAAAAGCCAAGCGGCTCACATTTTGATGAAAGTGGAAACCCATAACCATCCGACCGCGATTGCGCCATTTGCAGGTGCAGCAACAGGTTCAGGTGGTGAAATTCGTGATGAAGGTGCAACAGGTCGTGGTGGTAAACCAAAAGCTGGTTTAACAGGCTTTACTGTGTCTAACTTAAATATTCCGGGCTTTGAACAGCCTTGGGAAGAAAACTACGGCAAACCATCTCGTATGGCTTCACCTTTACAGATCATGATTGATGGTCCTTTAGGTGGTGCAGCATTTAACAACGAATTTGGTCGTCCTGCGCTCAACGGTTACTTCCGTACTTTTGAACAAAATGTCAATGGCGATGTAAAAGGTTTCCATAAACCAATCATGATCGCAGGTGGTTACGGGAATATCCGTCCTGATCACGTTGAAAAAGATGCCATTCAACCGGGTGATTTACTGATTGTACTCGGTGGTCCTGCAATGCTCATCGGTTTAGGCGGTGGTGCAGCGTCTTCTGTAGACAGCGGTAAACTCGGTGAAAACCTTGATTTCGCATCTGTACAACGTGAAAACCCTGAAATGGAACGCCGTTGCCAAGAAGTGATCGATGCATGTTGGAGAATGGAAGACTTTAACCCAATCGTATCTGTACATGATGTCGGTGCGGGCGGTATTTCCAATGCAATGCCTGAACTCGTAAATGATCACGAACTTGGTGCAATCCTTGACTTGCGTAAGATTCCGTCTTTAGAGCCGGGTATGTCGCCAATGGAAATCTGGTCAAACGAAGCACAAGAGCGTTATGTATTGGCGATTCGTCCAAGCTCTTTAGAATTGTTTGAATCATTATGTGCACGTGAACGTTGTCCGTTTGCTGTATTAGGTGAAGCAACTGAAGCACGTCAGTTGACTGTCAATGATCCATTGTTTGACAACAAAGCTGTGGATATGCCAATGCAAGTGATGCTTGGTGGTACACCGCGCATGAGCCGTTCATATGAAACCATTGAGCGTAAAGGTGATGACTTCACTGCTGCGAAAGTAGTGGATTTAAAAGACGCAATTTTCCGTGTTTTGAAAAATCCAACAGTGGCTTCTAAATCATTTCTCATCACCATCGGTGACCGTTCAATCACAGGTATGGTTGCACGTGACCAAATGGTGGGTCGTTGGCAAGTTCCTGTTGCCGATGCAGCAGTGACAACCACAAGCTTACAAGGCTACACAGGTGAAGCGATGGCAATGGGTGAACGTCCACCTGTCGCATTGTTAAATCCTGCTGCTTCTGCACGTTTATCGGTTGCAGAATCGATTTCAAATATCATGTCTGCAAAAATCGACCAAATCAGTGACATTAAATTGTCTGCAAACTGGATGGCGGCTGCAGGTCAGCAAGGTGAAGATCAGGCACTGTTCGAAGGCGTAAAAGCCATTGGTATGGAAATGTGTCCTGCACTGGGTATTGCAATTCCTGTCGGTAAAGACTCATTGTCTATGCGTACTACGTGGAATGATGAGGGCGAAAATAAATCGGTGACTTCGCCAATGTCAGGTGTGATCACTGCATTTGCACCTGTGACTGATGTACGTAAGACATTAACACCTGAACTTAAAAATGAAGATTCAGTGCTTGTACGTATTGATTTGTCTAAAGGTCAATTCCGTTTGGGCGGTTCGATCTTGGCGCAAGTGTATAAAGCGATTGGTTCTGTGACTCCTGATGTAGATAGTTTTGATGACTTCAAAGCTTTCTTTGCATTGGTACAAGACTGGAACAATCGTGGCTTGATCAAAGCGTATCATGACATCGGTGATGGTGGTTTACTCGCAACAGTTGCTGAAATGATGTTTGCTGCACGTCTTGGTGTGGCTTTAGAAGATCAATCAACTGAAAGTCTATTTGCCGAAGAAATTGGGGCTGTATTGCAAATTTCTAAAGTGGATTGGGCTGCATTGGCAGACGAAGTTGCAGCATCTAAATTAAAAGATGCAATAGCAGTGGTGGGTACGGTTAATGATACAGACACTTTAACTGTGAATGGTTTAAGTTTAAGCCGTGCTGAGTTACAACAAGCATGGACTGAAGTTTCTCATCAAATCCAACGCTTACGTGACAACGTAGAAACGGCAGATCAAGAATACAGCCTAATTGCTAATATAGAACATAAAGGTCTGATTGCATTACCAACATTTGACTTGAACGAGCCAATCGAAGCGCCGTACATTAATGAACGTCGTCCAAACATGATGATTTTACGTGAACAAGGCGTAAATGGTCATGTGGAAATGGCAGCTGCATTTGACAAAGTGGGCTTCAACACTGTCGATGTTCACATGAGTGATTTACTTTCAGGTCGTATTGATTTAGATGACTTTGAAGGTCTAGTGGCATGTGGTGGTTTCTCTTACGGTGATGTATTGGGCGCAGGTGGCGGTTGGGCGAAATCTGTATTGTTCAATCCAAAACTACGTGATCAGTTTGAGAAATTCTTTAACCGTGACAATACCTTCTCTGTGGGTATTTGTAATGGTTGTCAAATGCTTGCACAACTTGCGCCATTAATTCCGGGTGCAGACAATTGGCCACGTTTCCGCCGTAATACTTCAGAAATGTTTGAAGCACGTGTGGTGAATGTAAAAGTTGAAAAATCTCCATCGATTCTTTTAGAAGGTATGGAAGGTTCGATTCTTCCAATCGCCGTGGCACATGGTGAAGGTCGTGCAGAAACGTCTGCTGAAAATTTTGCATCATTGAATGCAGGCAACCAAGTAATTTTACGTTATGTAGATAGCTTGGGTAATGCAACGCAACACTATCCATTGAACCCGAATGGTTCACCTGAAGCAATTTCAGGTGTAACTTCGAAAGATGGTCGTGCAACGATTATGATGCCGCACCCTGAGCGTAACTTCCGTGCAATTCAGCATTCTTGGAAACCTGAAGAATGGACTGAGGATGGTGCATGGTTACGTATGTTCCGTAATGCCCGTAAGTTTATTGGTTAATTGATCCATTCAATTTGCTATAGAAAAGCCCCGAAAGGGGCTTTTTTATGCATAATACATAGATAAAAAGGATGAATATAATAAAAATAAAGCACATGCTTTCTATTATCTTAATGTGTGGGCTATTACAAGCTTGTTATCCTGTTTATCAAACTATTCGGACTCCTGTTCAAGTTGAAGTCGTTGATGAGCAGGGAAAAGCGATCAAAAATGCAAAAGTTGTGATGGAAACCACACAGCGTCCAGCACATGTTATGCCTGTTTTTAATCGTTTATTTACAGATGCACAAGGTAAAGTTGAGTTCAAAAGACAAAGAAAATGGGCAATGGAAACTTTATTCATACATGGTTTTCAGGTCTATAGTTGGAATCTATGTATTTCAAAACAAGGTTATGAAATGCCTAAATCAATTGATTTGAAAAAGCAAAATGGAAAGTCTATACGTATTATCTTGAAACAACAAAAATTCATAAAAACTGAAGGAAATGAGTGCTTTGATGAAACGATGGATCCAACACAGATAGCTTATTAACATCGGGTATCCATTAGAGATGAATGAAGATTGAATATGTATAGGTATTTAAATTGTTACACTTCAAAACTTGGTTTATTTTTTGCTTAATTTACATTGTTTTTATATAGACAGATTTTGCTCCAAAACTTATCAATTCAGTAAAGAATGAATGAGGTGCCAAAATGATTAAAACAGTTAATGATCAAAGTATAGATCGCGTTGCATTGCGCCAACAAGGATGGAAATGGTTTGCAGTCGTTTTAGGATTGCAAATGTTAATCATCATCACTGCTTATATGTTGGCATAATTTTTTAAAATCACAAAAACCACAGATTTGTGGTTTTTTTATTGGCTATAATTTATTGAAAATTAAAAAGGTCTTTCTATGTTAAAAATAATATTGGCATTTGTATGTCTTTGGACAACGCAATTTACAACAGCGAAAGATATAAAAATTGAAAGTCTGATTAATCGCCAATCCATAAACTGTGAAATGCCCAATCCTATGATCAACTTTATAAATGATGTGAATCAGCAAAATAAAAAACATATTCAAGTAAATAAAGCTTTGCAAACAGTACAGTTGGATAAAAATAAGTATTTAGGAGTGCAGGGCTACCAACATTATAAAACTAAGAATGTAGATCAAGATGACTTTGCCGTAAATACGCAAGTGTATGGTGTAAAGCTGATTAAAATTGCGCTGCAAGGAATACGTACTGTAGAAAGTGAATCAGGTGCTTATTATTTTATTTTCGAGGGTAAACCGTCTACTGTGACGTATCACATACGTAAGGCAATGGCTAATGATTGGAATATTGAGAATACTTTAGAAGAAACACCTCAGGGGAATTCCAAGTTAGTATGTGTCTATGCAGGTTAAAGCATGAAGAATGCACTTTTATTTATCATTTTAGCGTTAGGATTGACAGCGTGTTTTCCTGTTTATAAAAAATTAAAGCCTGAATTTGAGGTGAATGTCGTTGATGAAAATGGTCAAGCAGTAGCAAATGTGCAAATTATTTTACTTACAGAGGTTCATCCTGCGATGAATACCATAGCAAAGATTCAAAAATTGACAGATGCACAAGGAGTAGCAAAATTTTCAGGACAACGAGAATGGAAACTTGAGAGTCTAATGATACATGGTTCGCAATATTATCATTGGTCGATTTGTGTGCGAAAATCAGGCTTTATCACTCAAGGTATGATAGATGCAGATCAAAGCAAGATTAAAGTTGTTTTATTGCCACAGAAAGCAGATATTTTGTTGAGTGAGAGTGAAAAAGTATTACAAGACACAGTTGATATTTTATGTGCTATAGAATAAAAAACCACCCGAAGGTGGTTTTTTTGATCTTAAAAATTAATGTGTTGCATCAAAGTTATAAGATTTTTGCTTTTCTGTATCGAACTGACCTTCCCATTTACTGATGACAAGAACAGCCAATGCATTACCAATGACGTTTAATACAGTACGTGCCATATCTAAAATACGGTCAATACCTGCAATAAATGCTAAGCCTTCAAGTGGAATACCGACACTACCAAGAGTTGCCAATAGCACAACGAAAGATACACCCGGTACACCAGCAATACCTTTAGATGTAATCATTAAGGTCAATACCAAAACAACTTGTTGAGTAAGCGTTAAATCAATACCGTAAAGCTGTGCAATAAAGATCGCAGCAATACTTTGATAAAGTGTTGAACCATCTAAGTTAAATGAATAACCGATCGGAACAACAAAACTGGTGATTGATTTCGGTGCACCATAAGCTTCCATTTTTTCCATCATACGTGGTAAAACGGTCTCAGAGCTTGCAGTTGAATACGCTAGAATCAATTCATCTTTTAAGATTTTGATAATGGTCCAAATACTGAAACCACAGAATTTTGCAACAAAACCAAGCACGATAAAGATAAAGAAGAAGATTGCACCGTAAACTAATAATGCAAGTTTAATGAGTGGGACTAAAGAACTAAAGCCAAAGTTAGCAACGGTTGCAGCGATCAAACCGAAGACACCAAATGGTGCAAACATCATGATCATGTGCGTAACTTTGAACATGGTTTCAGAAACAGCTTTCAACACATCAATTAGTGGTTGTTTGGTTTCTTTAGCCAAAGAACCTAAGCCAATACCGAATATCACAGCAAAGAAGATGATGGGCAACATATGTCCATCATTCATTGCCGCAAAAATATTAGACGGAATCAATGAAAGAACAGTATTGACCAAGCCATGGGCATGTTCACTAACTTCTTGTGTGGTCTGTTGATATTGTGAAATGTCAGAAGTCGTTAACTTCGACATATCAATCCCAGCACCAGGTTGGAAGATATTTGCTGCAACCAAACCAACGATGATGGCTACAGTGGTAATCACTTCAAAGTAGACAATGGTTTTAAAACCTAATTTACCTACACTTTTGGTATCCCCAGCATTTGCAATGCCTAAAATCAGCATAGACAGCACAAGCGGGATCACAATCATTTTAATAAGATTAATAAAAATCTTACCTAATGGTTGTAAAAAATTCGCAACAATATCATCACGTATTTCAGGAGAATTGTGCAAAAATGCCCCGACGATAACACCGAGGAAGAGCGCAATAACAATTTGCCAAGCAAGGCTAATTTTCATTTTCTTCATACTGAGCCCTTAAAATTCAGATTTTGGCGAAAAAGTAAAACTCTATGAAACACACACAAAAAAATCCCCCGACAAGAACTGTGGGAGTTGTATTTGGGAGCTTTTGAGCGTTTAGAGTATTTCGAAAATGCTGTATTTTGCGCTTATTTAAGTAGTGAGCATAATTTTTTTATGTAAATTTGTTATCAATTGCATAAAAATAATTCAGTTTTATTTAATTATTCAATTCTATTTGTAAGATTAATTAATTTTATAAATTATAGTTGGGCTTTTTATTCTTATTTTTTATACATATAAGCGACCCGATAAAAAGCTAAAACCAATAAAATCAATGCCAAAGTGCTTAAATAAATCAGTTTAGGCATGATCAGAGCGAAGGGGACACCCATTTGATTAAGTTGAATAAACAGATTAATGCCTTGTGTAGAAGGTAAAATATGTGAAAAATATTGCATCCATGTCGGCATAGCAGAGATCGGCCAAGCTGCACCAGACAATAAAAATAATGGAATAGAAGTAAATACCAACAGATGCCCTGCACGCTCAGACACGTCCAAAAAGCTTGCAAGCAGCATCGCAAGTCCAATCACACAACTGAGATAAATTGGAACAGCAATCAACATTCCTGTGAAATTTCCACCATGGGGATAATCATACAGCCAATAGGTAAAACCAAATAAATAAAAACAACCTAGGCAACCAATGGTGAGTGCTGCAAAATAAATTCCGCAGAACTCACTGAGCGATGCACGCCAAAATTTTTCACGATAACCTGCAATGAGCATGCACAAGCCAAGTAAAATAGTTTGGTGAATGATCAATGGGGCTATGGCAGGGAAAATATAACTGCCATAGCCTGAAAGAGTATTAAATAAAGGAATTTGATGGATTGAAAGTGCAGCTTTAAAATGCGAAATTTGTCCAAATTTTGCAGCATGTTCAGCAAGTGTATGTTCGATGGATGTTGCTAAACCTAAACCGATTTGTTTGGTTTTTAAAAAATATGCTGCGCTAAGATAAAGTCCAATCCCGCCTGTTTCACCGCGTGCAATGCTATTCGATAAATTTTGAGGTAAATACAAAATCCCATCGGCTTTTTGTTGCTGTAGCAAGTGTTTTGCTTCTTCAAAATTACCTGTGATGTCTTGAACTTTCACATTGGGACTTTTATAGACTTGGCTAATAATGGCATGCGTTAAATAACTTTGTTCTTCATCGACAATCACAATAGGCAATGCTTCTGCTTGTTGTGCCTTGTAAGCGGTTGGGTAGAAAAAACTATATAAAAAAATTGACAATACCATTGTGGTTAAAATTGATGAATTTGCTGCAATATTCTTAAAAGTTTGTAGATAATCACGAAAAAGCTGTTTTAAAAAGTTGCTGAACTTAGACATGTGCAGCTCCTTGTGATGATTTCTGTGTCATTTTTTTCAATAAGATTGCCGAGACGAATGCATAAAAGATGCAATATACAGCAAGGATCAGTAGTGGAATGAGTGAAATACTGATTGGGCTACCAACCACCCATTGTTCAGTTTGTAGTTTTGCATAAGGCGTGTAGGGAATAATATTCGCCCAAAATTGTGTGAAAATAGGGGCATTATTTAATGGTAATGTCACACCTGCAAAACTCAGAGATGAACCGCCATATACAGCGATAAATCCAAAACTTTTCGACAAATTTTGTGTTGCAAGGACCACTGTGGTACTGATTAAGGCATAAGCCAAATAAAACAAAAATTGCCCAATCAAAATGAGCCACACTTGACCTGCTACAAACCAACCGCGGATTTCAATGAGCCAAAACATCCAAAGCCATGTCCAAGCACTAAAAATGAAAACATAGACTAAATTTTTTGCCAAAATTGCTTGTAGAAAGCCTTGATGATGCTGCCATGTTGAAATGCTTTTAGATTTGAGTTCCTGTCCTACAGCAAATGCGACACAACAACATAGCAGCAAATGCAAGATTGCAGGAATCATAAAAGGTTCTAAATAAAATTCGTAACTGAGGTCTGGATTATATAAAGGAGAAATTTTAATGCTGGCTGTGGGGACATTGGCATAGGGAAGTGTATTTGCCAAATAAGTATTTTTACTAAAATCTGCCACACCTTGTAAAGTTGATACTAACATGGCTGAAGAAATCGTATTGCCAATACTAAAATAAGACTGATTAAAGGCAATGCTAATACCAGCATCTTGTGCTTGTACGAGACGTTGTTCAGCACCCTCAGGAATATGCACATAGCCCCACACTTTGGTCTGGTTAATCAACTTTTCGATATCATCGACATTGTCAGAAACTTCATAGATTTGTAGTGTGCTGCTATGACTTAAATATTTTTCAATATTTAAACTGAGCTGGCTATGATCCTGATCAATGATTGCAATGGGTAAATGTTCTGCTTTACCTGTATAAAACATGCTGGCAAATAAAATCAGTAAACACAGTGGGGCAAGCGTCACCAGTGCGAGATCCCATTTATGACTGATCAAATAGCGCAGTTCACGCAACATGCAGGCAAACATATTATTGTTGCTCTGGTAGCTTAAAAATGACACTCATGCCAATTTTTAGGTGATCAATCTTTTCCACAGGAAGTAACTTTATTTTAAAACTACGTACATCATAACCTCCTGTTTGACGTGTATTTTTGATGGTGGCAAATTCTCCTTCAGCATCGATACTTTCGATTTTAAAATGGGCAGTTCGGTTTAAAGCAGGAATAAATCCTTGTAGCATTTTGCTCTGATAAACTTGCGCATATTGGTCTTCACGGATATTTAAACTGACCCATTGTTCATCGGTTTCAAGCAAGCTTACGACAGGTACACCCATTGCAACGAGTTCAGAAGGTTTACCATAGATTTTAGAAATTGTACCTGATGAGGGTGCGCTTAACGTGGTTTCAGCTTCTAGTGCATTGGCTTCTTTTACCGCAGCTTGGGCAATTTGCACTTGTGCATCGGCACTCGATTTTTGTTGTGTGGTACTGCCACGTTTGGCACGTGCATATTGTTGATAAGCAGCTTCAGTCATTTGATGAGAGGACTGTGCTGCAGCATGCATTTCATCTCTGCGTTGACGGGAAATAACCCCTTCCTTAAATAAGTTTGAACCACGTTGATAAGTGGTATATGCGAGCGCTTCTTGTGCTTTTAAAGCCTGCCAGTTGGCATATAAACTGTCGATATTTTCCTGTTGTGAGCCACGTTCTGCGGTAGATTGTAAAGCCAATGCCGATTGTAATGTTGCCAGAGCTTGTTGTTTTTTCGCTTCAATTTCAGGACTGGTTAAACGCACCAAAACCTGACCTTGTGTGACATTTTGCCCTTCTTTGACCAAAATTTCTTCGATACGGCTCGGAACTTTAGTGCTGATATGGATGGTTTCAGTTTCTACTCGACCTTGTACATCAATGGTTTTCGGTTGATAAGCTTTCCATAAACCAAAAGCAATCAAGCCGAGAAGGGCAATCAGAAGAATTAAACCGATGATCAATAATGGTGTTTTTTTCGCTGCCTTTTCAGTAGATGTTGTTTGTACTGGTGTGGGGTCAGCATGTATTTGCTCTGATTGTGCGTTATTGGGTGCCGTTAACTCTGGATGCTGTTCAGCAGTCTGTTCTATAGCTGCATCGGTCTTTGCAACTTTATCAAGTTTTGGGTCATGTTGTTGTGTCATTATTTTCCCCATTTTAGCGAATATAGTCAGTATTGGATTGATTTACATAAGTTTTAAACTGATCAATAGAGCCATGACTCTGTAAAAGTGTGGCTAAAGACATCACGTATTTATAGGCATTGATGGCCATTTCTGTTTGAAGGGCGCTGAGTTGATTTTGTGCATCAATGACTTGTGTGGCTGTACCCATAGCTTCTTTAAAAGATAAACTTTGAATGCGTAGGTTTTCCAATGCTGCTGCTTCATTTTGACGTAATAATTGTTGATTCATTTGTGCTGTTTGCATCGCCTGATAGGCACTATAAATCACATTTTCAATTTCTTGTTTGGTACGAGCCGTACCGAGTTTGGCTGCATAGCGCTGTAGTTCAGCTGCTTGTACATTTTTATTTTTATCAATCCCTGAAAATAAATTATAGCGAGCAGCCACGCCTACAATCCAATTTTGATCTTGGTCTAAACTATATTCGCCAAAAGCAAAAACAGTCGGTTTTTTCGCTGCTTGTTGCAGTTTGATATTTTCATCTGCTAAGCGCATATCCATTTGCATTTTTTGTACTAAATGAGAACTTTGCGGATAAGATGCTAATAGTTGATCAATATTCTGCTGTTGTGAACGGTTAATAAAAAGAGGTGTGGTGAGTTGATCAACCGATGATTTATTCAGTAAATTCTTTAATTGAAATTGACTGGTTGCTAAGTTTGCTGTGGCATTTTGATCGGCACGAGTTGCATTATTTTTAGCAACTTCAAATTGCATACGTTGCCCTTTGCTAATAAAACCTTGCCTTTCAAGTTTTAAAGCATTGTTATAATGTTGTTGCATTGCATTTAAATTAAAAGCACTAGCATTGAGTAATTGTTGTTGTAATTGCACATTAAAATAAGCCTGAATCATTTCAAAGCGTTGCGTATCTTGTTGTTGCTTACTGTTGAGTTGGCTGCGTTCTGCTTTGAGATTGGCAATATTTTTGGTGGTGGTGGTTAAGCCACCCGTATAAATGGGCATCATCACCGACACGGTTGGGCGTATGGTTTCATCTTCCATCACCACATGAGTGCTATCTGGAATTAAACCAATGCCACTATGAATGCCTTGATTTAAACCTTCTTTTAAAGGGTCTGTGATGGTGTTGGGTATATTCTGCTGTGTTTGCCATTGATCTACTTTTTCATTTACACCATAAGACAATGTTTGTTCTAAATTATTTTTAACACCATCCAAAGGAATATCTGTTTCTGCATGAAATTTATAGGCACGTACATTTAAGTCTATACGAGGTAAGCCGATATTTTTCACAGCATCGGCTTGTAATTTTGAGGCCTGATCTAATGCTGTATTGGCTTGAGAGGTATATGAATTTTCAAGTAAATACTGTTCAGCTTGAGCATAGCTAAGATTCTCTGCATATGTCGGGATCGCTAAACTTAAATTTAGTACACATAAGCAACCCAATTGCATCGATGCATATAACATTTTTTTAGGATAATACGTCGTTAATTTCATCTGCAAAATCATCAGTATTTGTTTAAATTTAAAACTATTCTAACCTTGAATGACTAGAATAAATAATCTAAAAGCGACATTTATCATGTGTAATTTTTGTAGTTAAACACAAGTAATATATAGATCATTATGATGCTTAGTCACCACAATAGCGAGAATGGCTTGGAAAGATCAAAATAATAAGTCGAGTCATCATATTGTGAAAAAATAAGCAGTTGTATTTTTCTTATTGAAATATCAACTCTAAATTCAGAAACATATTGAAAGATTGACTAACAAAGCTGCTGCAACAAAGGGCGATTTGTGGTTAAATGCGCCTATTTCATTCGTTTCACTTTAATAAGGGAAAAATCATGCGCGCGTACAATTTCTGTGCTGGTCCTGCTGCATTACCTACTGCCGTTTTAGAAAAAGCTCAACAAGAGATGTTAGATTGGCGTGGTAAAGGCTTATCCATCATGGAAATGAGTCACCGTAGCAAAGACTATGTGGCTGTCGCTGAAAAAGCAGAAGCAGATCTTCGAAAATTAATGAATATTCCTGACAACTACAAAGTGTTGTTCTTACAAGGTGGCGCATCATTACAGTTCTCTGCGATTCCTTTAAATCTATTGGGCAAAAACTCAAAAGCAGATTATATCCATACGGGCATTTGGTCTGAGAAAGCGACCAAAGAAGCACAGCGTTATGGTGAGATCAATATCATTGAAGCAGGAACAAGTATTGATGGTAAATTAGCCATTGCTCATCAAAGCCAATGGAACTTATCAAATGATGCTGCTTATGTGCATTATGCAGATAACGAAACCATTGGCGGAATTCAATTTGCCAATATTCCTGAAACAGATAAACCATTAGTGTCTGACTTTTCTTCAAGTATTTTATCTGCACCATTAGATGTGTCTAAATTTGGTTTAATTTATGCAGGTGCGCAAAAAAATATTGGTCCAGCGGGCTTAACGCTTGTCATCGTACGTGATGACTTATTAGATCAAGCAAAACCTGAAATTCCAAGTTTATTGAAATATGCGTCACAAGCGAAAAATGATTCAATGGTGAATACACCTGCAACCTATGCATGGTATTTATCAGGTTTAGTTTTTGAATGGTTACTTGAGCAGGGTGGTGTGGATGCCATGCATCAAGCCAATCTTGCTAAAGCTAAATTACTTTATGGTTATATCGATTCAAGCGATTTTTATGCAAATCCAATTGCAGAACAAAATCGTTCGATCATGAATGTACCATTTACTTTAGCAAATGCTGATTTGGATAAATTATTCTTGAAAGAAGCTGAAGAAAATCATTTGCTTAACCTTGCTGGTCACCGTTCAGTAGGTGGTATGCGTGCAAGTATTTATAATGCTGTACCATTAGAAGGCGTACAAGCATTGATTAACTTTATGGATGACTTTGCAAAACGTCATGGTTAATTGATTGAATTAACCATTCAAACATCAAGTTATAAAAATCCCGCATTTCATTTGCGGGATTTTTTTTGCATATTCTTGAAAAATTTAAGTTGTTGGGAAGATCCCAAAAATATGAAAAATAATGGCAGCTAAAAATATGCCTAAGACAAAAAAGCAACATGCGCCTTTATCCCAAGGTAAACGAAATCCACTATTTTGTTGAATGAGATGGGGTGATTGTTCAGGTATAATTTTCATCACTGAGCCTGGATTTTAAATTATTGTTAAATCTATCGGTTCGGGCTATTTGTAACATAAAAAAATGTGCAAATAAAGTGCTTATTTATCTGAGTTTTAAAATCAATGCTGCTTTATGCCAAAATAATGATGCAATAATCTTCATTTAAAATGTGTTCAGATATTTATATGGCGTATGTGAATGTCTAAAAATATATTTATTTTATGAAAGATAAATCTTTAGTTTTGATTATTTTAATTTAAGTTTTTGAAAAATATGTTGTTTATTTTTATATTTAGATGTGACAAATGATCTGATAGGTTGATGAATAGGTGTTAAAAAATAATACTGTAGCGTTATCAAGATATTTTGTTCTTGTCTTTTTTTAACATAAAATAAACAATAAAATTAAGCGTTGATATTGATGAATTCTGTCCATGATCTTACATAATTATATTAAAAAGCCCAAATCTAGTCTGGGCTTTTTAATTCAATTGGCATCAGATTAAGCATTTTTAGTTTCAGTATAAATATTGGCCTGAATCCAAATATTGCCACGGATATATTGTCCAATTGCAAAATCTTTATATTCAGGATTTTTTGTAGCGATTCGTACTAAAATTGCAGGCTGATTTTCTTCTAAAATCAAAGTGACGTCATAAAGCGTATAATCTTGCTGCATAAATTGCATGTGGGTTTTGCCCACGACTTTCCCTTGAAACCACGCCTCATCTTCTTGACCTAATGTTTCACCGTAGAGATAAGCCACCATTTTTGAAAAATCGACAGTCACAGGCTCTTTGTCTGCTTCTGTTTTAGGCTCCCACGCATCTAAGAGTTCTTGTAGATTCTCAGGAGCTACGCCATTATTTTCAGATAAAATATCGTTTAAAGCACGATGGTGTTTAATTGAAGCAGGATCATCAACCACGATTTGTTCGTGATCAGAAACTTTTTCTAACTCATATGCCCATGCATTGAGTTGAACTTGATAACTTTGTGATTGTTGATAATGCGCATGGTTAACACTATAAAGGCTGTCAAATGCATAGACGGTACTTTGACCGAGTTGGAGTTGTAAAACGGCTTGTGTGTTGGTTTTACAGGTAATAATACGGTCAATTTTAGCTTGGATGGAATAAGGACTTTCAAAACTTGGAAAAGCTGTTTTAACGGCTTTAGGTTTATTATTTTCGACAGCAATAATTTGACTGACTTGGATTTTTTCGCCATTTGGTCCTTGGATGAGCCACGCACTTTCATCCATCTCACATTCTTTTTGGCATAAACCCATCGGCATCACAGGTGCATCTAAAGCAAGACCTAACCATTTTGGTACTTCTGTAGTGGGGTTGTCCGTGAGTAAACTCCAATGTTCAACATGACTACCGAAGTTCTGATCATCAATGGTAATTATTTCAGGTCTGTTTTGATTGTTCATATCATTTCATTTATGCAAAAAGCTTGTCTTGTTCTATTAAATCGAGGGTGATTGCTATTTTTCAAGTCCTGAAATGTAAATTCATCATTCAAAGCAGTGATTTATTGAAATTTGGAGGTAAAAATAGTGCATAAATCATGCAAATGTAAATATGTGAAAATAAAATTGAAAAGTATTTTAAATGCTGAAGCAAAATAGATGGCGACCCTACGGGGATTCGAACCCCGGTTACCGCCGTGAAAGGGCGATGTCCTAGGCCTCTAGACGATAGGGTCGTTTAGAAGATGGCGCTATCTTATTGATCCGCCATCAAAGTGTCAAGTAGATGAGGAGACAGTTTGTTCAAAATATAACAAAACAGTTCAGCCGTCTTTTGCGTATCATATAAAGCAGAATGCGCTTCCTTACCGTCAAACTCGATTCCTGCTTGGATGCATGATTTTGCTAATACCGTTTGCCCAAACATCACAGCACTTAAAGTGACTGTGTCAAAAACAGAAAAACTATGGAAAGGATTCTGATTTTTAGTCCCTGTGCGAGCAATTGCTGCTTTGAGGAAACCTAAATCAAAATGTGCATTGTGCCCAACAAGTACAGCATGTGTGCATTGCTGCTGACGACGAACTTCATTCACTGCCTTAAACATACGTTTTAATGCTGTTTTTTCGTCTTCAGCCATCGCAATGCGCATTGGATTCGAAGGATCGATCCCAATAAAGTCTAATGAACGCCGATCTAAATTTGCACCTTCAAAGGGGTTGATGTGCGCATGATGCGCTTCACCTGGTACAAATTCACCCTCGGCATTATAGATGATTGGAATACATGCAATTTCGAGTAATGCATCTGTATCGGCGTTAAAACCTGCTGTTTCAACATCAACGACGACGGGTAAAAAACCACGAAATCGTTGTGCAATTACAGGCTGTATTTCAGTTGTCACACTTTTCTCCATTGAATGGTCTTACCCGCATACAACGGAATAATTTTTTCGCCATCCAAATAGTCAAAACTTTCAGGAATCACTTGATCTTCTTTTACAAGTGTAATGGTTTCAGTATTTCGAGCTAAACCATAAAAATCTGCACCAAAATGACTTGCAAAACCTTCTAAACGTTCGATTTTATTCACTTGGTCAAAGGCTTGTGCATACAGTTCAATCGCTGTTGGTGCACTATAGCAACCTGCACAACCACATGCATTTTCTTTGGCATTTTTAGAATGTGGTGCACTGTCAGTTCCTAAGAAAAATTTAGGATTACCGCTCGTTGCAACTTCTAATAAAGTTTGTTGATGTGTTTGACGCTTTAAAATAGGTAAGCAATAAAAGTGGGGTTTAACACCACCAACTAACATGTCATTGCGGTTAAATAATAAATGCTGTGGGGTAATGGTTGCTGCAACATTACGATCTTGTTCAAGCACAAAATGCGCTGCTTCACTGGTCGTAATATGTTCTAGAACCAATTTTAAGTTTGGAAACTGTCTTAATAATGGTGCGAGGACCTCATCAAGGAAACGTTTTTCACGATCAAAAATATCAACGTGATTATGTGTAACTTCGCCATGTAACAATAACGGAACTTGATGTTCTTCAAGTTGTTCGATGACTGCATATACTTTGCGAATGTCACTTACACCATTATCTGAATTGGTGGTTGCACCTGCAGGATAAAGTTTAATGGCATTAACATGTGCTGAGTCTTTAATTTTTTTAACTTCAGAAGGTTCGGTATGGTCGGTAAAATACAACACCATACGTGGGTCAAAAGTTAAACCTTCAGGGACGTGCGCCATAATACGCTCACGATACGCCAATGCCTCTTCAACTGTTTTTACAGGAGGAACAAGATTTGGCATACAAATCGCACGTGCGAATTGACGAGCTAAATCTGGAACAGTACGTTTTAAAGCAAGTCCATCACGTAGATGTGCATGCCAATCATCGGGCTGAAGAAGAGTAATCGTGTTCAAGGCAGTTCTTACTGAAAAATAAGGTAGATGATAATCCATTCCAACTAAAATGGTAACCGCTATTTTGGACTTGCTAAAAATCAAACCGATTTGTAGGTCTTAAACAGATATTTTTTAATCAATCTGTAGTTGTTGGTTGATTATATACGCTGAGTTTTGAAAATAACGATGATATATAAGATGACAGGCATACAATTATATTGAAAACAATGGAAAAATGTTTAGATAGAGTACGTATGATTTTATATCAAAACTTTATATTAAATGATCGCAAAAATTAGTTGATTTTTGAATGATAAAAAAGTGAAATAATCGTTCACTTTTTACTTAATAAAGTGTTAAATATGTCGCACTTTTGTAGTGTTTTTGATTTGGGTGATTATTGTGCTTTTTTGAATATTTAGTACAATTAACAAATTGATATTAAATAAAATATTTTAATAAGTTTTACTTTGAATAAAGTATACTATATTGATAAGGTATTTTAAAAAATTGATCCTATATACTGCATATAAGTAGCTAAAGATTTGTTTTTTAATATTTTAAAATGGGATGAATAGAGAGTAAAAAATGCGCCAAACTGTGCCATTCATCATGTTACTTACATGCTTCACGATGTTGAATTCATCTGCTTATGCAACAACAGGCAATACAGCACAAGATGAGAAGAAAACAACACAAGTCAAACCTGCTGCAACTGTGAGTTGGAGTAAAGATGCGATTAACAATGCAGTATGGTCTGCACAACTGGCACGCGGGCAATATCCTGCTTATGCGCGTGCACAGGTGATGCTGAATAATTTGCATGCGTCACCTGGTCCGATTGATGCAAAAAGTGGTAAAAATTTTTTAAAAGCCATTTCCGCTTATCAACAGATGAATGGTCTAGAAATTACAGGTGTGTTAAACCAAACAACTTGGAATAGCCTTGTTGCACGCCAAAAACAGCCAGCATTTATTGAATATAGTATTACTGCGCAAGATCTCAAAGGTCCTTTTGCCAAAAGTATTCCGCGTAATTATGCATTACAAGCCAAAATGAAAGGGTTGTATTACACGCGCATTACTGAGTTATTGGGTGAAAAATTTCATATCGATGAAGATTTTCTAAGACAAATCAATCCCAAAGCTAATTTTAATCAAGTAGGGCAAAAAATTATTGTGCCTAATGTGCGTAATGATTTACCGGATGATATTACTTTGATTGTCGCACATAAAGGCGCACGTCAACTTTACTTATTTAACCATTTAAATCAGTTGGTGGGCTCTTTCCCTGCCACAATTGGTGGTGCAGATACGCCTTCTCCGAAAGGAACGCATAAAGTCGTTAAAGTGGCTGCAAATCCATACTATGGTTATTCACCTAAAAACTTTGTGCAAGGTGGTAATAAAAAGCCTTTGACTCTACCACCCGGTCCAAATGGTCCAGTTGGCAATATGTGGATCGCATTAAGTAAGCCATCTTTTGGGATTCATGGTACTCCCAATCCGTCCTTAATTTCGAAAACAGCATCACATGGCTGTATTCGCCTGACCAACTGGGATGCAAATGATCTAGGGCGAAAAGTACAAGAGGGCGCTGTGGTTAAATTCTTGGAATGATTAAGCTGTTGAATGATGTTGAGATATAGAGGTATTCATATACCTCTATTTTTCTTTTAAAACCACTACATTGGTTAATATTATTTAATTATTATTTAACTTTATTTTTATAAAAAATGTGATTTATATTTTGTTGTAATTTAAAACTGTGATTTATTTTTTATTTTTGTGTTATATTCATGTTTTCATTGTATTATTTATAATGTTAATCTTAAGGGGAGATGATTTTATTGATCGTTAAAAAAAAAATATAAGATAATGGAATGTATAAAATAAATGGATAATCAATTAGAAGGTGGTGGAGCAAACATTCAAGCATTAACACGACAACGTGAAGAATACGAGTGCTTACTCAAAAAACAAACAAAATGTATGATGTCTCTTTTTTCTAAAACGCTAGAAGATAAATTTTGGAAAGATCGGGAAGAACGTTTAACAAAGTTAATTATACGTGCATTTTTTCCAGCAACAATTTGCTATTTTTTATTTGAAGTCATCAGCTTACCTATTAACTATTTTACTACAGAAGCGATTTATCGAAAGCATGATGTATTGATGACACTTATTTCCTATACCACAGGTTGGATTGCCTTACTCACTGTATATTTGATGGCAAAGCATCCTATTTGGCGAGCCTATTATTGTTATGTCGTAACAGCTGTGGTCATTGTTGGGCTGAGTATTGTACAAGTCGTTTTATTTTCGACGCAATCAGGCGCTATGACATGGCGCGGCACATTAATTATCATTTTTGCATTAATGTTTGCTTATATTTGTTCAGGTTTGCGTCCAAGTCATACGTTTATTGCAGGTATGGTGTCCGCAGGGATTACGTGCCTTTGTCTATGGATGATAGGAAAGTATATTCCACAATGGGTTTTGTTTAATGTCTTGATTTTGGGAAATTTAGTCGGTTTAGGACTTGCCGTTTTGACTATTTCTACAGATCGAATTCGTTTTTTACAGTCCATTATCATTGGTTTAGATAAGAAAATATATGCGGCTTTAAATCAGCATTTAATGCGTTTAAGTCATCAGGACACTTTAACTTTATTGGATAATCGTAGGAGCTTTGAACAAAAATTTGCACAGAGTTTATATCAAGCCAGAAAGCGGCATCGCCCTTTGGCATTATTGTTTATCGATGTTGATTTTTTTAAATTGTTTAATGATCATTATGGGCATCAACAAGGCGATATTGCATTAATTTCGGTGGCTGAAGTTTTAAAAAGTAATATTCGAGAACAGGATATTGCGATCCGTTACGGAGGCGAAGAGTTTATCATTTTATTAAATAATTCTACTGCTCAAGCTGCGATCAATGTGGCACAAAGATTATTAGAACAAATTCGTAAACAAAAAATTCTGCATCAATACTCTAAGATTTCTGAGTATTTAACCATTAGTATCGGGTTAACGTTATATACAGGAAAAGAAAATATTTTAGGAAAAGATATTTTGAAGATTGCAGATAATGCTTTGTATCAAGCGAAAAAACAGGGAAGAAATCAGTACGTTTTTATGCCCATCAATGAATATTGTTATGATTCGGATATGAATAATCACTCACTGCAAAGTTTCTAGCATAATTCTGTTTGATATTGCACGGTATTCACATAGTCAGTGTTCTTACAAAGCGTTATCATAGTTGTACTATTGCATTGGAATGAATTATGAAAATTATTGCAGATGAAAATCTTGCATTTACAGATTACTTTTTTTCAGAATTTGGGGATATTCAACAAGCAGCAGGGCGTACTTTGAAACATGAGGATGTGAAAGATGCTGAAGCGTTGTTGGTGCGTTCTGTTACAAAAGTGAATGCGGCTTTGATTCAAGATACTGCAATTAAATTTGTTGGTAGTGCCACGATTGGTACAGATCATTTAGATATTTCAAGCTTAGAAAAGCATCATATTGCCTGGTCAAATGCGGCAGGATGTAATGCTCAAGCTGTGGCAGAATATGTGATCACAGCATTATTGCATCTTAACCCACAATTTTTAGATCAGGGTAAACAGTTTACTTTGGGTATTATTGGTTTGGGGAATGTTGGTTCACGTTTGGCGTATATGGCCCAACTTTTAGGTTGGAAAGTGATAGGCTTTGACCCATTGGTTCAGCATGAGAATATTCAACACGTTGCACTCGAAGACTTATTAAAACAAGCCGATGCTGTGACGACACATGTTCCCCTGACTAAAACAGGTGAGCATGCGACTTATCATTTAATCAATGCTGAAACGTTGGCAATGATGAAACCTGAGACAATTTTGATCAACTCAGCGCGTGGTGAAGTGGTGGAAGAAGCAGCTTTGATTGAGGATATTCTCAACACAGGGCGCAAAGTTGTACTTGATGTATTTGAACATGAACCTGAAATTTCAGAACGTCTTTTAGATTTAATTACGATTGTTACACCACATATCGCAGGTTATAGCTTGGAAGGTAAAGCACGTGGTACACAGATGATTTATGAGGCATTTTGTAAAACCTTTGGTTATAGTGCTTATAAAAAATTTGAGTCGCAGTTACCTGTAAGTGAACAATATTTTTACGGGAATAATATTAAAGAAACACTGAAAAAATACCTAACGACGATTTATGACATTTCAAGAGATGATGCAAATTTAAGGGCGACGTTGAAGGAGGGTAAGGTTGATCAAAAAGCCTTTGATCATTTACGTAAAACCTATCCTTTACGCCGTGAATGGGCTGCACATGGTGGGCCAAAAGCATGAGTGAGTCTATGGTGAATTATCAACCGACCTGTGATTTAAAAGCACTGAAAGCACGTGCAAAAATGTATGCTCAGATTCGCCAGTTTTTTACCGAGCGTGATGTATTAGAAGTTGAAACGCCTGTTTTATCACAAGCCGGAGTAACCGATGTTCATTTAGCATCCATTCAAGCGCAACGTCATGTCCAAGGTAAAAAACAAACACATTATTTACAGACTTCACCTGAATTTGCCATGAAGCGTTTATTGGCAAGTGGCAGTGGGGCGATTTATCAAATCTGTAAAGTATTCCGTGATGATGAGCATGGACGTAAACACAATAGCGAATTCACGATGCTGGAGTGGTACAGACCTGCTTTTTCACTGAAAGATTTGATGCTTGAAGTGACTGATTTACTTAATGTTGTTTTGGCGCAGCGTTTCGGTGAAGTTCGTCCAACCATTTATAGTTATAAACATGCTTTTATGGATCGTTTGGATCTCAATCCACTCAAAGCGACTTTGCAAGAGTTGAAAGATGCTTGTCGCCGTGTAGGTCTAAATTTAGATTTGGGTGATGATCGCTTAGGTTATATAGACCTATTGTTCTCGCACATGGTTGAGCCGAGTTTAGGTTTTGATACACCCATTTTTTTAACGGATTTTCCACCTGAATTAGCTTCGCTTGCAAAGACACGTACCGATGAAGATGGTGAATTGGTTGCTGCTCGCTTTGAGCTTTATATCGAAGGTTTAGAGCTTGCCAATGCTTATGATGAGCTGATTGATGCCGATGTGTTACGTGGGCGTTTTAAGGCAGATAATGATGAACGTGAGAAGCTTGGTTTGCATGTGATGCCAATTGATGAATATTTACTAGCAGCTTTGCCAGATATGCCTGAATGTTCAGGAATTGCTTTGGGTATAGACCGTTTGTTGATGGTGGTGCAAAATCAGATGCAGCTAGAAAAAGTGGTGAGTTTCACAGCGGATGTGTCGTGATTGAATAAATGAAAACATGTCTGATTGATGGAATTGGACATGTTGATTTAAAAAATAAGATTTTATTTTTATTCAATATGATGATGGGAATGATTGTAGTCTAAGGTGGTATTTCAGCCATTCATAATTTTATGAATAAAAATTAACACACAAAATTTGATTCGAACCATCAAAATGTAAAATCGTATCATTACCGTCAGTAAAAAATTCATATCCTATAATTGAACCAATCACTTTAAAAGTATCTGCGTGATTAATTTCAGGCATTTCATAATGATTCAAACGACCTTTTAAAGTATTTGTGGTTTCATCATAAACGATAGGGCTTGTCTTATTCCCATTAGACCAGTCATCAATAACAGCTCTGAATGTGCCAAACTCTTGATTTAATTCAAAGCAAAGTTTGTTAATAGAAAATTCATAAAACGTTTGTAAATAGTAGTCTAGATCAAAATCATCATGTGTTTTTAAATTTAGATTCCGTTTTTGTTGGTCAATATAGACTTCCGTTTTTAATTTACTTTTCAAATATAATTGACCATTGCGTGTGAAATCATTTTGCAAGTCATGGAAAATATTTTTCGCATGTTCAAAGCCTTGATATAACTTTACATCACCATGAAATTTATATTTATGATCGATAATTTCAAATAGGGTATATTGGAAAGTATTATGTTCAGTTTCAAAATTTTCATTCATCCATAACCCATTGGAAGAAATAAAATGAAAAATTTGATTTGGATATTGATCAAGTATGACGCTACATAAAGGATAGAAAATTCCTTTTAGTGTTTCATCAGTAAAGACGTCGTTAAAGTTGGGATATAGTTCTATTTTCATTTATTTTTACCTTTTGAATTAGATATTTATCAGCTTTTGTAAGAAATTATCTTCTTTAGATAGAAATTCATCAACTGAATGATTGTAAGAGTATGCTGTAAAAATATGGTTTAATATCAATAAAATAATGTCTTTAGTCAATATTCTTGTTTTAGTCAATTTTGCAAAAGCTTCGGATATTTCATTTAAACTCAAACAATATTCACCTTGTCCAATTTCAATCATTTCTAAAATTTCAGGTTGAATTTGATCAATGGAAAAAGATGATTTTGTAATTAAGTTCTCTAAATCATCTGCAACTTGCTCTAATACATCAAATGGATAGTTGCGTTGATAACGAATTGCATATTGAATGAGTGGCTGACGTAAATGTTCAAAATTTTCAAGTTTAGAAGAAGAAATGATTTGCCCGATCTGAGTCCCAGCAACAAAATTTTCCATTTTTCTATTCCTTAATTATTTTGCATATAGTGATTTAGAAATGACTCTGGAACAGCAATCGTTTCATAAAAACGATTTAAATGATCAATAAACTCAACCTCATAGGCAATCTCTAGTTCATGATTATGAATGAATAAAATAGTCCCTATTGTACCTGTAGGAATATTTTCAAAAGCCTTGATCGTTTTAACGACTTGCAATTCTTTAAATTTAGCAATCATTTTTATAAAAGTATTGATTAAAAAGTTAGAACCCTCCCATTACTGGGAGGATTTTTCATTAAACCGTATGACTATGATGCCCTAACTCATGCTTTAACTGCGCAATTGCCTCAATCCGTTTTTGAATGAGCATTTCACCAATATCCGCACCTTTGATCTCAGGAGGTAAGTCAGAAGCCTTGATGGTACGAACACGTTGCGTGATTTTCCATAAAAACTCCGCTTGTTGATAATCACGATCTTCCATACCTAAGCGACCTCGTGCATCACATTCACAGGCTTGTAAAAATGCTTCGACACGTTCGGGACGGCGTAAAACATCCAAACGTTGTAACAAACGCCATAACGTACCAGCTTTTAAGGTAAATGCCTGATGACATTTTAAATGCTCTTTACATACTGCTAAAGCCAGTTGCTTAATCTGTGTCGGTACTTTTAAGCGGTCACATACTTCAGTCACAGGCGCAATACCACGTTCTTCATGTTGAATGTGACGAGGTAATTCATCCTTCGGAGTTAATGCTTTACCCAAGTCATGTACAAGTACGGCAAAACGTACATCCAAAGAGTAATTGGCTTTACAGGCTTGTTGCAAAGACATCATCGTATGAATGCCACAGTCAATTTCAGGATGATATTCAGGGCGCTGAGGGATACCAAATAATGCTTCAATTTCAGGGAAAAGAATTTTTAAAGCACCACAATCACGTAAGACCTGAAAATAAACATCAGCATGGTTTTCCATTAATGCACGAGAGGTTTCTTTCCATACGCGTTCAGGGGTAAGTGCTTTTAATTCACCTGACGCTGCTAATTGACGCATTAATGCTAAGGTTTCATCGGCAATTGTAAAGCCATACTGTGCATAACGCGCAGCAAAACGAGCAACACGTAATACACGTAAAGGATCTTCGGCGAAAGCTTCTGAAACGTGGCGTAAAATTTTATGATTTAAATCATCTTGACCGTGATAGGGGTCAAATACTTGTCCTGCATCATCCATTGCCATCGCATTGATGGTGAGATCACGGCGAATGAGGTCTTCTTCTAAGGTGACAGAGGGGTCGGTAAAAAACTCAAAACCATGGTAGCCATGTCCCGCTTTTCTTTCCGTACGGGCGAGGGCATATTCTTCTTTTGATTCGGGATGCAAAAACACAGGAAAATCTTTGCCCACAGGTTGATAACCTTGAGCAAGAAGTTGTTCAGGTGTTGCACCAACAACGACATAATCTTTTTCGTGATAGGGATGTCCGAGTAAATGATCTCTGACGGCACCGCCTACTAAATAAACTTGCATGAAAAAACCTCTATTCTTCAAGCCATGATGCTACAGAATAGAGGTTTTCTCAAGTCACAAGATGTGAGTAAACGTGCAATTAAAGAGCAGCTTTCTCATTTTCTTGAATTTCAGCAACCGTTAATGCAGTCATATTGACTAAACGGCGAGTTGTCGCAGTTGGAGTCAAGATATGTACTGGTTTCGCGGCACCAAGTAAGATCGGGCCAATCGTGACATTATTACCTGAAGTTGATTTTAACAAGTTGAATGAAATGTTTGCTGCATCAAGATTTGGCATGATCAACAAGTTTGCAGAACCTTTGAAGCGTGAGTTCGGGAATGCAAATTGACGAATATTTTCATCCAAAGCTGCATCGGCATGCATTTCGCCTTCAACTTCAAGCTCAGGTGCGATTTCAGTCAAGATTTCAAATACTTTACGCATTTTTTGTGCGCTAGGATCATTTTGATCTGAACCAAAACTTGAGTGTGACAATAAAGCAACGCGAGGAGTCATACCAAAACGACGAACTTCTTCAGCCGCTAAAATGGTCATTTCAGCAAGTTGTTCAGCAGTCGGATTCGTATTTACATAGGTATCAGCAATAAATAAGTTGCGATCTTCGAGCATTAAAGCATTCAAAGTAAAGAAATTATTACGACCCTCTTTAAGACCAATGATATTTTTAACAAAGTCTAAGTGAATGTCATAGCTGGAATAGGTACCACATAACATGCCATCAGCTTGTCCAAATCTGACTAACATTGCTGCAATCAAGGTTGAACGACGGCGTGATTCACGTTGTGCGTATTCAGGTGTTACACCTTTACGTTGCATGATACTGTAGTATTCGTCTGCAAATTTTTCATAATCAGGATTGTTTTCTTGATCAACAATGGTGATATTGACACCATTTTCAAGACGCAAGCCTAATTTTTTGATATTCGCTTCAATGACTGCGGTACGACCCACCAAAATTGGTTTCGCTAAATCTTCATCTACTGCAATTTGCACAGCACGAAGCACACGTAGATCTTCACCTTCTGCATATGCAATACGTTTAGGGTCAGACTTTGCTTGAGCAAAAATTGGCTTCATCATGAGTGCAGAGTTATAAACAAACTCAGACAAACGTTGACGATATGCAGAAAAATCTTGGATTGGGCGGCTAGCAACACCAGAGTCCATTGCTGCTTGTGCAACAGCTGGCGCAATTTCAAGAATTAAACGTTGATCTAGTGGACGTGGAATTAGATAATCACGACCAAATGATGCAGATTTTTCACCATAAGATGCAGCATCTGCCTCAACATGTGCCATACGTGCAATTGCATGTACACAAGCAATTTTCATGTCTTCGTTAATGGTGGTTGCACCAACATCCAAAGCACCACGGAAGATATAAGGGAAACAAAGTGCATTGTTCACTTGGTTTGGATAATCCGAACGACCTGTTGCCATAATCACATCAGGACGAACTTCATGTGCATGTTCAGGCAAAATTTCAGGATCTGGGTTTGCTAATGCAAAGATGATTGGATCAGCCGCCATCACTTTAACCATTTCTTTGGTTAAAATACCTGCAGCAGAAAGACCGAGGAACATATCTGCATCGGTAATTACGTCTGCAATTTGGGCGCCATCAATATCTTGTACATAACGCTTTTTAGACTCATCTAAGCCTTCACGTTTAGTGGTTAATAAACCACGTGAATCGGCGACAATGATATTTTCTTTCTTCGCACCTAATGCACAAAGTAAATCTAGGCAAGACAGGGCAGCAGCACCTGCACCAGATGCAACGATTTTAATTTCATCAATTTTTTTACCATTGAGTTGTAATGCGTTTAAAAGTGCAGAACCTACAATGATTGAAGTACCGTGTTGGTCGTCATGGAACACAGGAATATTCATGCGTTCGCGAAGTTTTTGTTCAATGTAGAAACATTCAGGCGCTTTAATATCTTCTAAGTTGATACCACCAAATGTTGGCTCTAAAGCGGCGACAATGTCTACAATTTTATCAGGATCATTTTCAGCAATTTCGATGTCAAATACATCTACGCCTGCGAATTTTTTAAATAATACACCTTTACCTTCCATTACAGGTTTTGAAGCTAAAGGACCAATATTTCCAAGACCTAAAACAGCAGTACCATTACTGACAACAGCGACTAAATTTCCACGTGCAGTATAAAGTGCAGCTTTTGATGGATCTTTCTCAATTTCCAAACATGGCGCAGCAACACCTGGAGAATAGGCAAGTGCAAGATCATGTTGGTTAACGAGTTGTTTGCTAGGCGTGACACTGATTTTCCCTGGGTTTGGGAATTCATGGTAATAAAGGGCTTGCTGTTTTAGTGATTGATCGTCCATTTACATCTCGTTTGTTACAGTGTACCAGCGGGAGCTGGTGATTTTGGCTAAATTTTCTTGAATATACCATTTGTTGAGCAATACGGACAGTCAGAAAACCACCTTTTTCAATAAGAAGTATATGTCATATCTATATTAAGCATCATAAACTGAAGCAAGTTTGAATTTTAACAGATAATCAAGACATTCCTGTGCAGAGAGCGGTTTTGAATAATAATAGCCCTGTATAATATGACATCCATGTTTTTTTAAGAAATTGATTTGTTCAATGGTTTCAACACCTTCAGCAACAATACTCATCCCCATGGCTTGACCCATCGCAATAATCGCACTCACAATGGCTTGATCTTTTTCTTGTTCTATTTTTGAAATAAATATTTTATCGATTTTTAACGTATCAATGGGATAATTAGTCAGATAGGCTAATGATGAATAACCTGTACCAAAATCATCCAATGAAATCGAAATATGACGCTGTTTAATTTGTTGTAATAAGTTAAGCACATTATCTGATTTTGCAATGAGGGAAGATTCAGTGATTTCAAGTTCTAACATATCACCTGAAATTTGATATAGCTCTAATGCTTGATCTATATCCTGAATGAGTTCACCACGATGAATTTGCTGCGCGACTACATTCACTGACACACGTAAGAAATCGAAGTTTAAATCTTGCCAAATACGAATTTGTTTACATGTTTCGAACAGTACAAAGCGCCCAATTTCAGTAATCAGGCTAGATTCTTCTGCGATAGGTAAAAATAGGTCAGGCGTGATTAATCCAAGTTTAGGATGTTGCCAACGAATAAGTGCCTCAAAACCGTAAATTTTTTCAGTTTTTGTACAAATTTTTGGTTGATAATATACAAGTAGCTCTTTATTTTTCAGTGCTTGTCTGAGGTCACCTTCTAAGTTCAAACTTTTTTGTAAAAGTTGAGAATTTTTGCTGGTATAAAAATATGCCGTATTACCCCCTAAGCTTTTTGCTTCCGCCAATGCTTGTTCAGAGTGGCTATTGAGTGTATCAACTTGACGACCATGTTCTGGATAAAGGGCGATGCCTAAAGAAATTGAAATAAAATGCTCCTGATTTTGGATATTAAATGGATGTTCAAAAGCAGTTAATAGTTTTTTTGCAATTTGATGAATATTTTTTTTATTTTGTCCATAATTATAAATAATCGCAAAATCATCATTATTTAAATACGAAATTAATAATGCATCAGGACAAGATTGTCTTAATCGTTTGGCACAGATTTGTAGTAAAATATCTCCCGCTTGAGTACTTGCAAACTCATTAAATGAACGGAAACGATCAATATTAATACGGATAACTGCAAGGTTTTGTAATAAATTATTAGGGTCTGTTAAATGATGATGTAATTGTAAATTAAAATAAAAACGGTTAGGTAAATCAGTTAATAAATCATAATTCTCTAAATAAGAAACACGTTGTTCTTGTTTTTTGCGTTCAGTTAAATCAGTAATAATACCAATATAGTGAATAACTTTATTTTTCTCATCATTTACAGCATTAATATGAATCCATAGTGTTAAATTCTTTCCTGTTAAAAATTCAATTTGCAACTCTCCATCATATTCACCATCATTAACTAATTGTTTTGTAATGTCAAAATGTTGCTCAATAATTTCTTTTTTATTATTTACAGTGATATCAAATAGATGTTTACCCATTAAATCATTTTGACTATAACCAATGAGTTTTTCAAAATAAGGGTTCACTTCTAAATAGCATAAATTATTGTCAAGTACAAAAATACCTTCGGCGACATGTTTAAAAACATTTGCTGCAAGTTTAAGTTGTTCTTGATCATTTTTCTCTTTTTGAATATCACGGTGAATACCCACCATACGAATCGGTTTATAGGAGATTGGATGTCGAGCAATGACCTTACCTGTATCTTGAATCCAACACCATTGATCGTCTTTTTTGATGCGATAACGTGCTTCGAAACGTTCAGACTTACCTCGTAGATGTTGTCGCATTTGATGTTGATAATGTTCAAGATCATCAGGATGAATGAGAGAATCAATTTGAGTATGATGTTCATCAAATTGATTGAATAAAATTTTATTTTTAGTATCAAAAATCTCAATCGTACGTTTTTCGATATTCCATAACCACGAATTAATGCGCGCAGTTTCATGTGCAAATGCTAAATTGGCTTGATGGTTTTCTAGACGAGCATTAATTTGATGAATATCAAAGGTACGTTCTTTTACTTTTTGCTCGAGGAGTTGATTGTTGAGTAATAATTCATTTTGCATCTCAGCAGATTTATCAATTTCATGTTTTAATTTGTTTTGTAATTGATTTGTGTCTTGTATTTGTTGTTTAAATTTAATGAGTAAATTATCATAATCGAAAGAAATTAATCCTAGTTTTTGATGTAGTTTGTGGGTAATAAAACCAATAAGCAAAATAAATAATAAAATAAGATTGAAAGTAAGTTGATAATAAGTATTTAATGGATTTGTAATGATAAAATTATAGAGTAAGCAGGGCGTGATGGATGGAATAAGTAAAAATAAAAAGTAACGAAAACGACAACTCAAATAAAAAATCGCAGTGATTGATGTTAAATACACTAAAATAGTTGATAAAATAAGCAAATGTGTTTCTGTAATTTGAGGTGTATCTAGAATGACATAATAATGTAATGTAAAAAGACCAAAACCTAAGCTACATCCTACAACTAAACAGATCAACTGACATAATGTATCTAAATTAAAGCTATTATAAGTTGCTGTATTTAAATTTGAGCGGATGAATAACCAAGAAGCGCCCAGAAAGAGGCTAACAATAATGCTCCAAAGTGTAAATGAGAATGATAATTCTTCAAAATAACTATAATAGATACTCTGGTTATAGACAATAATGGCAAATAGCCATACAAGAAAACGTTGCAAAAGAATGGCTGCACTTTTAACTTGTGCAGCATATAAAAGTTCATCTTGAACATCTATGACCATTCCTAATGCCTTTTTCTTAATATGGATATTTTTTTAACTTTGGTTTTGTATATAACATTTAATATTACTTAAATATTCCATTCTAAAACATGTAAATTACTTATATTCTTTGGCGAAATCAATAGTTTTTGCGATACAACTCACAAAAAAAGTGACAAAATTTATTGAAATTTATAGTTTAAAATAGACAGTGCAACGACGGGTGCTGTTTCAGTTCTGAGTACACGCTCTCCTATACACCAATTAGTAAAACCATTTTTGTTTGCAAGTTGGATTTCAGTTTCACTTAATCCTCCTTCAGGACCAATAAGAAGTACTAAATTTTTAGTTGAATTTTCAAGTATATCCAACTGTTCTTTATTTGGGGCAAGCACTAACTTTGTTGTTGGTAACTCAGTTTTGAACCATTGTTCTAAACTGATTGGAGATAAAATTTTGGGAATAATATTCATTCCGCATTGTTCACATGCTGCAATGGCAATACCTTGCCAATGATCCAATTTTTTCTGATCACGGTCATATTTAAGACGCATTTCACAGCGTTCTGAAGTTAAAAGCTGAATTTCAGAAACACCGAGTTCTACAGCTTTTTGAATGGCATAATCCATACGATCCCCTTTACTCATGACTTGACCGAGTAAGGTCGTAAAAGCAGGAGTACGGTTATTGGGATTAAATGCATTGATGGAAACAGAGGCTGATTTCTTGGAAATATCTGTTAGTATCACTTCATATTCGCCACCTTGTCCATTGAACAAAGTGGCTTTTTCACCAGCTTGTGCACGTAAAACTTTTACCCAATGATGAAAAACTGTTTCAGTCAGTTCAACCGTAGTATTTACAGCTAAATCAGTTTCGATATAAAAACGGGGCATTTGGTTTTACTCTCAAAATAGGTGAAATAAAAAACTTCTTTCACTTTTATCCCTCATTCAGTTTCTCTCGCGCTTCATTGAAATACATTTCAATTTGCTCAGGGAAAAAAGAGATTAGGTATGAAAGAAGTTTAAAAACTTATGCTAAACCAAGATCTAGCACAAGTTGGCGGTTGGGTTCTGTGTGGTTCATGGTGTAGAAGTGCAAACTTGGGGCACCACCTACAATGAGACGTTCGCAGAGTTTAACAACGACTTCATGACCAAAGGCTTTGATTGAAGCGGTGTCATCGCCATAAGTCGCAAGCTGTTTGCGAATCCAACGTGGAATTTCTGCACCTGTACCATCTGCAAAACGAATCAAATTGCTTGCATTGGTAATTGGCATAATGCCGGGTGCAACAGGAATATCCACACCTTCTTTTTGAATGCGATCTACAAAATAGAAATACGCATCTGGATTAAAGAAGAACTGCGTCAGTGCTGCATTTGCACCTGCACGAGCCTTGTCACAAAAGTGCTGAATATCTAAGTCAAAGCTGTCTGCTTGAGGATGCATTTCAGGATAAGCTGCAACCTCGATATGGAAATGATCACCTGAATGTTCACGGATAAAACGAACTAAGTCAGTTGCATAAGGTAATTCACCTAAGCCCACTTGACCAGAAGGTAAGTCGCCACGAAGTGCAACAATACGCTCAATGCCTTGTGACTTGTACAGATCCAGCAATTCAGCAATACGTTGTTTACTGTCACCTATACAAGAAAGATGTGGAGCAACAGGCGTGCCTTTACCATTAAAGTCATTTAGTGTAGACAATGTGCGTTCACGAGTCGAACCACCTGCACCATAAGTCACAGAGAAAAATTCTGGATTTAATAACTGAAGTTCTTGATGAACAACTTTAAGCTTTTCCGCACCAGCATCAGTTTTGGTTGGGAAGAACTCAAAGGAAATCGGGACACGTTTCGTCATGTTTAAGTCCTTTTTTATAAATACTTTTTATTTAAAAAAAATCCCCTCATCCTAACCTTCTCCTTGAGCCATATATGGCGCAAGAGAAGGGACTTTTACAATGAAGAGTTCCCTCTCTTGCGCTTAGCTTCAAAGCAGTGCTTGAAGTACGCTCAGGAGAGGGTTAGGGAGAGGTATTTATAAAACTTAGTATTTATAAGCTTCAGATTTAAATGGACCTTCAACAGCAACACCCAAGTAATCTGCTTGCTCTTGAGTTAATGTTGTTAATACACCACCAAAACCTGCAACCATTGCCGCAGCAACTTCTTCATCTAATTTTTTAGGAATAAGTTCTACGCGGATTTTTGCCGCTTTTTGGTCTTCAGGAAGATCAGCAAATTTTTCAGCAAATAAGTGCATTTGACCGAGTACTTGGTTCGCAAAAGAACCGTCCATTACACGTGATGGGTGACCTGTTGCGTTACCAAGGTTTACCAAACGACCTTCTGAAAGAAGGATTAAATAATCGTTTTCATTTTCTGTACGATACACTTGATGTACTTGTGGCTTCACTTCAACCCATTTGTAACCACGTAAATAGTTGGTGTCGATTTCAGTATCGAAGTGACCGATGTTACACACAACTGCACCCGCTTTTAAGCTGTCTAACATCGCAGCGTCACATACGTGGTAGTTACCCGTTGTTGTGACGATCAGGTCAGTGTTTTGAAGAAGATCTAAGTTGATGTCTTCTTTCTTGCCAGTTTGTACGCCGTTTTTGTACGGAGCAACAACTTCGTAGCCGTCCATGCATGCTTGCATTGCACAGATAGGGTCAACTTCAGTGACACGTACAATCATGCCTTCTTGACGAAGAGATTGAGCTGAACCTTTACCCACGTCACCATAACCAATTACAAGCGCACGACGACCAGATAAAAGCATATCTGTACCGCGTTTGATTGCATCGTTCAATGAGTGGCGGCAACCGTATTTATTGTCATTTTTAGATTTAGTAACAGAGTCATTTACGTTGATCGCAGGAACTTTTAAAGTACCATCGCGGTGCATTTCATACAGACGTTGAACACCTGTTGTTGTTTCTTCGGTAATACCGTGGATTCTAGCAATCACTTCAGGATATTTTTCATGAACAAGCGCAGTTAAGTCACCGCCATCGTCCAAAATCATGTTGGCATCCCAAGGTGTGCCGTTGACATTAATCTGTTGTTCTAAACACCAAACGTATTCTTCTTCAGTTTCGCCTTTCCAAGCAAATACAGGAATACCTGCAGCAGCAATTGCAGCAGCAGCGTGGTCTTGCGTAGAGAAAATATTACAAGATGTCCAACGAACTTCTGCGCCTAATTCAACCAGTGTTTCAATGAGAACAGCAGTTTGAATAGTCATGTGGATACAGCCAAGAATTTTTGCACCTGCAAGTGGTTTTGCAGCAGCATAACGCTTACGAAGACCCATTAAAGCTGGCATTTCTGCTTCAGCAAGTTTGATTTCTTTGCGACCATAGTCTGCAAGTGAAATATCGGCAACTTTATAATCTGTAAATGAAGCATTAACCGCGTTCATCACGATCTCCTTAATAAAAATAAAAATTGATCAGTATGTTCGCGGATGCCGTTGTTGGTATATCTGAATAGAATACCGATGGTCGAGCCTAGCGATCTTACATTTAGTGCCTGTAAGAAAGTCGCAGCATCCCTCGACTGTGGCGTATTGTACTTGGAAATTGCTTTGATTCCAATGTGATCTTGTTGCTTTATTCATCGAGCTGTATCTCAATGCCTAATTTTGTAAGCTGAGATTAGATAGCTTCTTCTATTCTTTGAAATCACAATGTTCGTTCTGTTAAATTATGTCTTTCATTATATTTTTTGAATTAAGCGATCAGTCTAATCTTGAAGCTTTTTGATCAGAATGAATAAGCTCATTGAAAAACATATTCAATGAGCTTATTACCTTTATTCTGCAGCTTGCACTTTTTCTGCCCAAAAATCAGCTTTTGCTTCATTAATATCCACACCCAAACCATGTTCATAAATGGCGACAAGGTCACGCATGGCTTGTACTTCGCCAAGTTTAGCAGCTTGTTCTAGCATTTCGATTGATTTAACCACATCCTTTTCTACCACATCCCCACGGCGGTAAAAATTGGCTAATTCAAAAATGGCAGCAGGGTGATGGTGTTTAACAGCTTGTTCTAACCAACGATGTGCATGTTCAAAGTAGGCTTTCGCTTCTTCAGGATCTTCTTCTAGCATATCTTTTGCATAGACTGCATAGCCTTCGCCCAACCAGTACATCGCTTCAACATGCCCCAATTGTGCGGCTTTGAGTGCCCATTCTTCTGCTAATTCAACATGTTCATCTTTTTCACTTTGCATATAAATTTCAGCAAGTTCAAATTGAGCATTACGGTTGCCAGCCATCGCACGGTTATATAATTCAGTTGAAATAGGGAGATCAGACATATTCAAAAATCCAAAGCATTAGAGCGTTATAGCCTAAAAGGTTATCACAAAAAAGCCAATCCGAAGATTTGCATCATTAATAGAATGAGTTGGATCATTGAAGACTAAAAATTAAGATCATGATCATAGTCACCTTTGGACGATTCTGAAGTAATTTTAAGTAAGATAATGAAACCCTCTATAAAGATATTGACTCATTAAATGATGTGTATTTTGGGGGCTTAAAACTACAATTTAGATTTAAAATATATAGTTTATGAAGGCTAGATTGGAACTAGCCTTATTCTGTTATTTCTATTCTATTTAGTTTGTGAGTATTCATTAATTACTTCGAGTGCCGCACGAAAAGCTTCTTGCGTGGCAGGTGCTCCACAATAAGGAAGGCTATGCAACAGAACTTCTTGGATTTCTTCAACAGTTGCTCCATTGTTTAAGGCGCCACGCACGTGGCCTTTTAATTCAGTTGGGCTTTTTTGCGCCGTTAAAAAAGCAATGGTAATGAGAGAGCGATATTTACGTGGTAACACGCCTTCACGTTGCCAAGTAGAACCCCATGCATGTTCATTAATCCAATCTTGTAAAGGTTGTGTGAAAGGCACAGTATTTTCTTGTGCACGTTTTACAAAACTTTCGCCCATGACTTCTGTGCGAACTTTTAAGCCATTTTCATAATCTTGTTGTGACATTGACCTTGATCCTGATCATTTAATAGTATGTGCTATAGCCTAAAGCTTTTTGTACAGAAAACCATAGGCGGAACGTCTAAGTTCAGAAAACTATTGCACTTCAGTGTTGTAAAAGCTCAAAGGTTTAGCGCAATATTGAGTGATCTGTTCTGTCTTATCTGCTTTTGGTCATATTAAGTGTTTTGAATCTTCTTGGCCATGCGTGATACACCTCGAAATTCTGCAATAATTTCATTGTGTTGGTTGGTAAGGGTAATATCGTAAATTTCAGAACGACCGCTAGGGGCCTTGAATAGCGCTTTTGCAGTTAATGTATCGCCGACTTTTGCTGGTTTTAAATAGCTAATCGTACAATGTTGCCCAACCGCAGTCGTTTCAGAATTACAGGCAACCGCAAATGCACTATCTGCAAGCGTAAAGATGATACCACCATGACATGTTCCATGTCCTTGCGTGTGTTGAGTCGTAATGGTTAAGGAAAGCTGTGCTGTTTTATGTGCATAGTGATTAAGATGAACACCTAAATTTTGCATCACGGCATCATTTTCAAAAACATTTTTTTGCAAATCCTGTGTCATATTAAAATCCTATTAGTGATACTTAATTATTTTTAAATATAAAATAATGTATCATAAATAGCATTTTACTAGCGCTAGGACAAGACACATATCTGCTGAAATTTAGATGATTTAAAATAAATCAATTAGAATGATGATTAAAATATGGGCTTATCGAAGTGAGAAAATTAAAAAAGCCCACTGTGTGAGCTTTTTAAAAGCTTAAAACTTAACGTCCGTTACGCCCCCGACCACGTGGTGCTTTAGTGTTTGGACGTGTGGTGCCATTAGTTTTACGTTTTGGTCTTTCACTTTCATCCATCTGCCAAATACGCTTTGTCCCTGACTTTTTCACAGAGCCATCTTTATTTTTACGAACCATCGGTTTACCGCCTGTACCACCCGGTTTTTTCACATAAGAACGTGAACGATAAGGTTCTTCCGCAGGTACATTTTGAAAGTCAGGATATAAAAGAGGTTCGATTTCTTTAGTTTCCCCTGGTTGTAAAGCCATTTGTACTAAATCAATCGCACCAATTTTCGTCCGAATTAAACGCAAAGTTGGAAAACCCACAGCCGAAGTCATACGACGAACTTGGCGGTTACGACCTTCACAGATTGAAATTTCAATCCAAGAGGTTGGAATATTGGCACGGAAACGTACAGGAGGATCACGCTCCCATAACCATGCTGGTTGCTCAACTTTTTCAGCTTTAGCAGGCAAAGTCATACCATCTTTGAGTTCAACACCTTGACGCAGTTGCTCTAAAGCTTCATCAGTCACGTCACCATCGACTTGAACTAAATAGGTTTTAAATTTTTTATTGGCAGGGTTGGTAATATATTGGTTGAGTCCGCCGTGATCGGTAAGAAAGACCAAACCTTCTGAGTCCATGTCCAAACGACCTGCCAAACGCAAAGTCGAATCTTGGACGAAGTCAGACATGGTCATGTGGGCTTCATCTTTACGGAATTGGGAGAGAACCCCATAAGGTTTATTGAGAATAACAATTTTCATAAAATTAACTGTTTAAATAGAAATATCGTGGGGCATGAACGAGGTGAACCGTTGACTTACCCATTTAAAAAAGGGGCGTGGGAGTGCGGAAAAATTGAAGCCCACAGAATGTTATGGATTATAACAGAATTAAATTTGATGCTCTGCACATTTCTCTATAGATATTTGTTGTTTGAAAAGCTTGATTTAAATAGACATGAGCAATTTGGGGCTATAAACCCTGATGTGATATTGAATTTAAAATAAAAATGATCATAGAAATAGACGTGAATTGAGATCAATGTAAAAACAATGTATTTCATTCAATAGAGAAATGTAGTTATTCCTGATATAAATCTCAAAAGTATGCAAATTCGATTAATCTGTTATAAATAAACACAGATGGAACAAATCGTTTCTGAGCAATTATTTTTATTTTACAAATGCTAATTATAAAAAGGGAGCACCTGCACAATGGGTTATCAAAAGATCGTTGTACCTGCGGATGGCAGCAAAATTACAGTTAATGCAGATTTATCCTTAAATGTTCCCAATCATCCCATTATCCCATTTATTGAAGGCGATGGTATTGGCGTCGATATTACCCCAACCATGAAAAATGTGGTGAATGCAGCCGTACAAAAAGCTTATGGAAGTAAACGTTGCATTGAATGGATGGAAGTGTATTGCGGTGAAAAAGCCAATAAAATTTATGGCACTTATATGCCAGAAGAAACTTTTGAGGCCTTGCGTGAATATGTAGTCTCGATCAAAGGGCCTTTGACAACTCCTGTTGGCGGGGGAATTCGCTCGTTAAATGTAGCATTGCGCCAAGAATTAGACCTCTATGTCTGTGTACGTCCTGTACGTTGGTTTAAAGGTGTACCATCACCAGTACGTCATCCTGAATTGACGGATATGGTTATTTTTCGTGAAAATTCAGAAGATATTTATGCAGGCATCGAATGGCAAGCTGATTCACCTGAAGCGAAAAAAGTCATTAAATTTTTAAAAGAAGAAATGGGTGTCACAAAAATCCGTTTTGAGGAAAATTGCGGTATTGGCATTAAGCCTGTGTCTAAAGAGGGTACACAGCGTTTGGTGCGTAAAGCCATTCAATTTGCCATTGATAATGATAAGCCGAGTGTGACGTTAGTTCATAAAGGCAATATCATGAAATATACCGAAGGTGCATTTAAAGAGTGGGGCTATGAACTTGCGATTGAGCGTTTCGGTGGGGAGCTAATCGATGGTGGTCCTTGGGTGAAAATTAAAAACCCTAAGACGGGTAAAGATATTGTCATTAAAGATGTGATTGCCGATGCCTTTTTACAGCAAATCCTGATGCGCCCTGCAGATTATTCAGTGATTGCAACCTTAAATTTAAACGGTGACTATGTTTCTGATGCCTTGGCTGCAGAAGTGGGAGGAATCGGGATTGCACCAGGGGCAAATATTGGTGGTGCAATAGCTGTATATGAAGCCACACACGGCACAGCACCAAAATATGCAGGTCAGGACAAAGTGAACCCAGGTTCAATCATTTTGTCTGCAGAAATGATGCTGCGTGATATGGGGTGGATTGAAGCTGCTGATTTGATTATCAAGGGTATTTCAGGTGCAATTGCAGCGAAAACTGTGACTTATGATTTTGAGCGTTTAATGGAAAATGCTACATTGTTACGTTGTTCTGAGTTCGGAAATGCGATCATACAACATATGGATTAAGATTTAGAACGCAAACAGAGCCTGCAAAATTTGCGGGCTTTTTATTGACGCTGAACTTGTAGAGATAGATGATCAATTGGATTAAGTCTTTTAGTGATTTAAAACTAAGTAATTTAAAAATAATGAGATAAAACGATGAGGGGAGGTAATGATGTATGATTTTATGTTTGAACAAAATTTTAGAAGTTCTGTGTTTATTGGAAAATATCAATTTAATGCGATGAATTTACATCGAGTGCGATTGAATCAGCTGAATTTAACAGGTTTTACATGGGTGAAGAGCAATTTACGCGGTGCGTTTATTGCTCAGTCAGAATTTAAAAATTGCCATTTTATTGGTGCGAATTTGATTACACTGATGATTAATGACTGTCATTTTGAAAATTGTATTTTTGAGAATTGTGTGATGAAACATATGCAAATCATCAAAACAAATTTTGTGAATTGTCGTATAAATTCAATGCTTGATTTAGATTTTATGTAGGAAATAGATGGAATATTTCCTACACAGTTCAAATATTTTTGGATCAGAAAATCTCTTAATGCTGTGTATATTTAGGCAAAATAGTTCGTGAACTATAGACAAAAAACTGTACCGTTCCCAATAATAAAACTGTTGCCGCCAAAACAAATTGTTGATGATAAGACACATCAAAATGTTGCAAAGCACTAAAACATAAACCACCAATCAATTGCGTCAATGCAAAACATAAAGTCGCCATACTCCATAGTTTTTTATATGCTCCACCATATAAATGCATAATGGTATAGGAGGTCAAAAATACCACCGCAGGATTCAGCAGACCTGTAAAAAATGATGAGGTATAAGTCAATATAGGGTGAATATTGAACACCGCAATGATAATTGCAATCACATAAGCGCTATATAAAAGTTTCAAAGCGCTAAAATGCCCAAACTTTCGTGCACAGAGATACGCTGTCACCGCACCTAAGGCACTACCTGAACCGTATAAAATCCAATTTAAATTAATATGATATAAATCAAGACTCAATGTATTCCTTAAATAGTCAATCCAAAATAATGAGTGTGGTACATAGGCAAAAGCACTGCATGAATAGACGATCAATAAGCAAAAATACATGCCATCAATGATGCTGCCTTGTTGTGTCACTGCCTGAATACGGCTTAAATGCTGTTGGAAAATGTTGAGTAAATAAGAAAGAATGAAGCAAATAAATAAGGCAAATGCAAATAAAATGAGCCATGCCATCTGTGTGGAGATACGGTCTAAAAATGGCATAAATAAAGTTGCTAACAGCACCCCAATGCCTATACCACTAAAACCAATAAAATTAATTTTTAAGCGATCTTGAGCAGCACAACATTGCACAACAACACTAGGTGCAAGAATCATCAGCAAACCACCACTGATGCCTGAAATCGTGCGCCAGACGATATACCAAAGCTTGGGAAAGTCAGCAAAGGCACAGCTTAAAAGACTCATTGTTCCGGTAAAAGCAGCGTAGCGTAGATATTTTGCCATGCTTTGATTTTGTGGTAATTTCATCGCAACAAATGCACCAATCAAATAACCGAATAAATTGGCACTGCCCAAAATACTGGCAAAATTTGTTGTCCATTCATAACTTTCGCGCGTTGAGGGTAATAGGGCTGTGTAGGAAAAGCGAAATAAGCCGATGCCTAGGCATGTACTTAAGCACAGGAAAAGGCTGAGTTTAATTTTACTAATCTGAGTGTCATCCATGCTATTTTTTATCTTTCGGTCAATATTTAAACTCACCCTAAATCTCTTCGTGGTACTTGGCAAGTCATAAACATGATTTATTTAAAGGATATTTCTGTTGTACATGAACGGAGCATCAATGGTGTGAAATATTCATTTCTTTCAATGTAGAAAAAATGTGATTGCGGTTTGAGTTTTATGTTAGATTTTTTGCGTGATTTATTTTATTTTCAGAAAAGCTTAGCAATTTTTTAGATATATAGTCGAATATATTGATATTACAAATAATTCATCTGCCAATAAAAAGTACAGTGTTATATATAAAAGTGCTAAAAAATCATGGCTACAGCTGAATTGCAATATAATAGGGCAGTACGAAATTTTGGAAAATTAAATGAATTATCCACTCGTTTTGAATATTTTAATATTCTTAGCTCTCATTTATTTACTTTCACAAACCCGAAAAACCGACTGGAGTTTAGCCAAAAAGGTTTTTGCTGGTTTGTGTTTAGGTGTCGTTTTTGGCTTAGCATTACATTGGGTCTATGGCGCACAACCTGAGATTTTAGCTGAATCTATTCAGTGGTTTAACATTGTAGGTAATGGTTATGTGAAACTTTTACAAATGGTGGTGATGCCGTTGGTCTTGGTTTCAATTTTAAATGCGGTAATCAAATTACATGATGCCTCATCGCTCGGAAAAATAAGTATTTATAGTATTGGTACTTTATTAACTACAACATTTATTGCAGCATTAGTGGGAGTATTTGTTACTAATTTATTTGGTTTAAGTGCAGCAGGTTTGATACAAGGTACACAAGAAACAGAACGTTTAGCCAAAATTAATGCCGAATATGTCGGTAAAGTCACTGATCTGAATGTTCCTGATTTTATTCTTTCTTTTGTTCCAACTAACCCTTTTGCCGAAATGACAGGTGCACATCCGACTTCAATTATTAGTGTGGTGATTTTTGCGACTTTTTTAGGTTTGGCAGGTATACAGCTGATCAAAGATGCACCTGAGAAAGGGCAACGTATTGTCACCGCCATTGATACTTTACAAGCATGGGTGATGAAACTTGTACGTTTGGTGATGTTACTGACTCCTTATGGCGTATTTGCTTTAATTACCAAAGTCGTTGCCAGTTCTAAAATGGTGGATATTATTAATCTGGGCGGATTTCTTGTTGCATCCTATCTTGGATTGGCAATCATGTTCGCTGTCCATGCGATTATTTTAACTTTGACAGGAATTAATCCGCTGCGATTCTTTAAAAAAGTATTACCTGTGTTAACTTTTGCGTTTACCAGTCGTTCAAGTGCAGCAAGTATTCCTTTAAATATTGAAGCACAAACGCAACGTTTGGGTGTGCCTGAGTCGATTGCTAGTTTTTCAGCATCTTTTGGAACCACGATTGGTCAAAATGGGTGTGCAGGTTTATATCCTGCTATGCTTGCGGTCATGGTCGCGCCAACAGTGGGGATTAATCCTTTAGATCCAGTGTGGATTTTGACGCTGGTTTGTATCGTGACTTTAAGCTCGATTGGGGTTGCGGGTGTAGGTGGTGGTGCAACATTTGCTGCTTTGATTGTATTGCCTATTATGGGCTTACCTGTGACTTTGGTTGCATTACTGATTTCAATTGAACCTTTGATTGATATGGGACGCACAGCATTGAATGTCAATGGTTCAATGACGGCAGGTATGGTCACCAGCCAATTTATGGGACAAACAGATCAGGCTATTTTGAGCAATGATGCTGATTTGGAATTATCAAATCGTTAAACTTTTGCGTTAAAATGACTAGAATATAAAGTCATTTAAGCCCGTGGAGCATCAGTAAATGAGTGAAATTTACTGATGCTTTTTTGTGTGTACTGCATTACACTGCGCCAATTCAGCAGATTTATAACTCCAAATTTGACCGTGAGTATTTTTATAAAATCGCAAGGGTCCTGTATGTCTTACCAAACCTTGACATGCTTCAAGTGATAACTGCTCACCAAAAGAACCTGTCACACGACACACACTGCCATTACATTTCCATCGTAGCTTTGCATGATTTTGCATGACGACCGTTACTTGTCCTTTATAGCGAGTTCCTGCCATCCATGTGGTATTTTTTGCATGGACAATGGGGCTAATCATAAAAAGACTCAGTATTAAACTGGGTATTAGATGATGGATTATTCTCATAAAATATCTACTATTTTACCAACAATACTGAGTTATAACATTGATTGATCTCTAAAGCAGCGGCTGATTATGACAATAAGTTTAAGTGCATAGGACTTAGATCTGTATCTATTTAAAAACAAATGTTGTATCTGTATTCATTTTTGATTTGGCTTAAAATAAGTGGAAATGAGGAGTTTTACCATGAAAATGTACCAAGTCGATGCTTTTAGCCAAAACTTATTTAAGGGAAATCCTGCTGCTGTATTGGTCTTAGATGAGTGGCTAGAGGATGCTTTGATGCAGAATATTGCTTTAGAAAATAACTTAGCAGAAACTGCTTTTATCAAAAGAATTGATGACAGTCATTTTGAAATACGTTGGTTTACCCCTGTACTTGAAGTTGATTTTTGTGGGCATGCGACTTTAGCATCTGCATTTGTATTATTTAAAGATTATACCGTTGAAAAAACTATTCATTTTCATGTTAAAAATCTCGGAATATTTATCATTGAGCAAGCTGAAGATGGCAAAATCAAAATGAATTTTCCGATTCGTGCAGCACAACCGCTAAAGGATTATCCAGACTTACTTCATCATGTTATTGATCAGCCTATTCAAGCGGTGTATGAAAATGCACAAGCATTTATTTTAGTGCTTGAATCAGCACAAGCGGTCATTGATGCTGTGCCAGATTTAGTTGCTATCCAAAAGTTAGCAGAAAGTTATAAAGTAAGTACCACGATTACTGCACACGAAGATCAGCCTGATGTCACCATTACGGCCGCATCTGATCAATATGATTATGTTGCACGTTATTTTGCACCTCATAAAGGTATCAATGAAGATCCCGTGACTGGTTCTATGCATACAGGTTTAGCGCCGTTATGGGCTGAAAAATTAGGCAAAAATCAACTGATTGCTTATCAAGCATCTGCACGAGGCGGAAAACTATATTGCAAAATTTTGGATGAAAATCGTATTGAAATTTCAGGCTATGCCAAACTGTATATGCAGGCAGAGCTTTATATTTAATCTGAATTTAATTGTCGTGTAGCAAGAATAGAACAAAAGCCGTTGAAAAAAACGGCTATGTTTTCAAAAAATTACTGTTTATTTGTTTCAGGCTTTTTTAAGATAAGCTATCTATAAGTTTTTAAAATTTCTCAAAAAAATCTGGAATTTCTATGTTAATGCGGTTCAAAAAACTCACTTTATCACTTTGTTTATTGGGAATCAGTGCAACAGGCTCTGCACAAACGGTTTTAGTTAAAACTGAACATAATATTGAAGAATATAAGCTAGACAACGGCTTTCGGGTGTTATTGGCACCCAATGATAAAGAGAGTAAGGTCTTTGTGAATACTGTGTATTTCACAGGTTCTTTAAATGATCCAAAAGGCAAAGGCGGTTTAGCACATTTACTTGAACATTTGGCATTTAAAGGCACAGAAAATGTCAAAGGCGAAGAATTTCAGCGCCGTTTAGACCGTTATACCTTAATGACCAATGCAAGTACGGATTATTATTCAACAAAATATACCAATATCGTACGTCCTGAAGCGGCTGCTTTAAATGAGATCATTTATTTAGAAGCTGAACGTATGGATAAATTAGTTCTACAAGAAAAATATGTACCGTCTGAAATTAACATCGTCATGCGTGAGCGTGAAGTGCGTATGGATCAGCCTTTTGCGGTGTTGATGGATCAAATGTGGAAAGCCGCCTATGGTAATCAGTCCTTAGGGCGTTTACCTATCGGTGATTTATCTGAATTACAATCGATTAAAATGAATGAGTTAAATAAATTTTATAAAGATTGGTATGCACCGAATAATGCGGTGATGGTGATTTCAGGTAAGTTTGATAAAGCCGAAGTGTTAAAGCAAATTGATAAAAACTTTAGCCCGATTCCTGCACGTGCCTTACCACAGCAAGCGCAAGTTCCGCTGTTAGATTCTGCGGTCGTGAAAAGTCGCCAATTTTTAGTACAAAAGGGCAGTGATTTAGCCAAGTTTAATATCTATATGAATGGGAAAAACCAAGCGATTCAGCCAGCACTTGCACTAGCGCCTTATTTATATACCTTACAACCCAGTGGTCATTTATATTCCAATATGGTGGAAACAGGCATTGCCACCAATGTGCAATCGACCACATGGTTAGATGATGACTTTAACTTGGTCTTTATGGGGGCAATTTATTCACCAAAACATGATGAAAAACGCATTAGTCAATCTTTGATTTCAGAGATTGAAAAAAATCCAAGCTTTACTGAGGTTGAGTTAAAGCGCGTAAAAAATCTTATGAAAAATGCCCAAGATAATCTGCTGAGTAGTGCCACTTCTGTCGGTTCTATGCTGAGTGAATATGTGGTGTCTTCGCATGGTGATTGGGCGCAATATTTTAAAGATCAGCAAGCGATTCAAGCCCTAACCGTAGAGCAAACCAATAAAACGTTGAAAGAATTTTTAACCGCACAACATCGTTTTAGCGGTGACATTCAACCGACACCTGAAGCACAAAAGAAAGCCTTGGAACAGAAACAAAGCACTGAAAGTAATAAAACTTTAGATCAGCAAATGGTTGCAGAAGAACCATTAAAATCAGTCGATGAATATAAAAGCGAAGTTGCTGACTATGTAAAAACGTCTCAGCAATTGTTAAATCAAACTGAGCAAAAAATTCAGCGTGGTACGCTAAAAAATGGCATGCAATATGCGTTATTTCCAACTACAACCCGTGATGACAAAACCTATGCCACAATAAATATCGGTTTTGGTACAGCGGAATCTTTATTTAACAAAGATGAAATTATTGAATTTACATCTTATTTATTATTAAGAGCGTCGGATAAATATAGTTTGCAAGACATTGCGGATAAATCGATTGAAGCAGGTGGCTTGGCGACAGCAACTTCGGCAGACAATGGGATTCAGATCCAAATTTCAGCGAAAAGTGAAAAATTTGATGACTTTTTCCAATATATTGTTGAGGTGTTGAAAAATCCTAAATTTGAACAATCGCAGTTTGATTTGATTAAATTACAAAGTTTAGCCACTTTAGATCGACCTTATACTGAGCCTGAAACAGTGGCAGCTTTGACCATTTCTCGTTTATTAGAAACCTATAAAGCGGGGGATTTACGTTATCACTATGAACCTGAGCTTGCAAAAAAACAAATTAAGGCAATGACCAATCAGCAAGTGAAAGATTTGTATAAAAAATTCTTTGCAACGCAACATGCCCAAATTGCGATTACAGGTAAATATGATGCAAAGCACATTGAAAATATTTTGAATCAACAACTTGGAAATTGGAAAAGTAAAGAAAAATATGTGCGTTTAAGTGGCGATTTTGATCAGTACAAAGCACAAAGAGTACATGCTTTATCAGAGCAACGAGAGTTTGGTAATTATCAAAGTATTTTAACGATTCCTGTTGGCGCATATCATAAGGATGCTCCAGCTTTGATTGTATTGGACAGTATTTTAGGTGATTCACAATTGTCTTCACGTTTAGGTAAAGAATTACGTGAAAAGAATGCTTTGGTATATGGTTTTGGTAGTCAGTTACAACTAGATGATGTGGTTGACTCGGGTGCAATTAAAGTTGAAGCCAACTATACAGCAGGTAAATCTGCACAAGTTTCACAAGTGATTCATCAAGTCTTTACTGCACTTTTAAATCAAGGTGTAACCGAGCAAGAAGTGGAAGCAGCCAAAGCACGTATTATGAAAAAACGAGTCACTGCACTTGAAGATGATCGTATTATTCATCAAATGCTTGTGCCACAAATGCAAAACCAAAAGACCTTAAAAGATCGGGCGATACGTGATCAAGAATTTGCCCAGTTGAGCAAAGCGGATATTGATGCGGTGATTAAAAAATATATCAAATTAGATCAATTGGTTGAAGTCATGGCAGACCAATATGGCACTGCGCAAAAGCCTTAATTAAATGAAATAAATATTCTCTCCTTGTAAAGCACTGAAATATGCTTGATCAAGGAGAGTTTTTTATGTATTGAATCATGAGCTAAAAGTTATATACGATCCACGATCGGGTTGCCTTTATTGTATATTTTTAAAATCTTTTCTTAATTGTTGCAAGGTTGGAATTTGGGTATATCGGAACACGGTATAACCCGCTTCATGCAACATGTCATCGCGTTCTGCATCTCGTTGCTCTTGTCCGATGTGGCTTGGGTCATCTAACTCAATAATTGCTAAGACTTGAAAATGATCATTCACAATCACAAAATCAGTGACTTTACGATTAAAACGAGCACGAAACTTATATTGTTTACTGGTCAATAGCGCACTAAAAGCAACTTGAGCCAAGATATGATATTGGGGGAAGGCATCTTTTAAACGCACAAACATTTTTTGTTCAAAATGGGTAAGAATAGGTTTTGAATAATATTGTTGTTTTTTAAATAAATGGTGACCAAAACAAATCATGAAAAAAGCGAGGCAAGCAGCACAGCCGATAACAAAAAATACAATTTCATGTAAATCAAACATAAAAGACAATCTTAAAAAATAAAAAACCCACTCAATCTAGAGTGGGTTTTTAGAATTTGGCTCTCCAACCTGGGCTCGAACCAGGGACCTGCGGATTAACAGTCCGTCGCTCTACCGACTGAGCTATTGGAGAATCTGAGACGCATTTTAGTGATGGAACTGAAGATGGTCAAGGGAAATATGCAATATTTCCCTATAATTGCTTGCGTTTGATATAAAATTAACCATTTCAAGGGGTTTATAGACAACGGCGGTGAAAAATTGGCTGAAGAATTGGTTTTAAATACAAATTCGAATGAGATGAGGATTATTCTTACGTCGTTCTAAGGATCTCGTGGAGAATTTATTGAAAAAATTATTGCAATCGTTATGACAACGTCGATGAATTTGCAATTCATCAACGAAAAGTAAGTGTATAGATTTTATCTATGGCTCAATTAGTGAAAGCTTTTATTTGAATAAGTATTTGAATCATAATATAAATATATCTATTTATTTGTAATAGCGATTAATAATTTAAGTTTTAAGTCTTATTTATTTGAAAAATTAAGCTATTTCCTACGGCAAATCCGACCATTGTCGTGCTATGTCTTCTTGGGCTTTGATTCCACAATAGCCGAGCAAATCACTTAGGTATTCGGTTTGTTCACTATTGATGGAGATCAATCATGGCACAACAGTCAACAAAGGTGCAAAAAATACTCACTGTATTTTTATGTTTCTGGGTCGCATTTTTTGAGGGATTCGATTTACAAGCACCTGGCATCGCAGCAAAAGGAATCGCAGCGACATTTGGTTTAGACCAAATACAAATGGGCTATGTCTTTAGTTTAGGTGTTTTTGGAATGCTTTTTGGGGCATTCTTTGGGGGACGCATTGCAGATTATTTAGGGCAAAAGAAAGTATTGATGCTATCTATTGCAATTTTTGGTGTGTTTTTCAGCTTATCTGCACTCGCGCCCAATTTAGAAGTTTTATATATTTCACGTTTTGTAACGGGTTTAGGTCTAGGGGCAGCAATGCCGACGATGATTTCAGTCGTAGGGGATGAAGCCACTGATACGAATCGAGGCAAATTAAATAGTCTCATGTATTGCGGTTTGCCTGTCGGTGCAATTTTTGTGGCAGGGCTCGCCATTTTCTTTCCAAATATACAATGGCAAACGATTTTCTTGATTGGTGGAATTACCCCTCTGATTTTGCTTCCATTTATGGCATTGATTTTAAAGGATAAAGTAACATCACCGGAAAATGTTACAGTAACAGCAGAACCTGTTCCAGCCATGCACGAGATTTTATTTAAAAATAATACTTATAAACAAACATTGCCATTGTGGGTGAGCTTCTTTTTCACCTTAATGATTAATTATATTTTAATCAGTTGGTTACCAAATTTATTGATGGATCAAGGTTTAAGTAAAAGCGAAGCATTTACGGTAATGTTAGTATTCCAAGTGGGTGCTGTCATTGGAACCTTAGGACTTGGATATTTACTAGATCGTCTTAAATTGTGGCAAATGGCTGTGATTATTTATACGGGTTTATTTGTTGCTGTGTTGATTTTATTTACCACACATTCGCTGGCGCTGTTGATTGTAGCAGGGGTGTTGGGAGGTATGTTTTCTACGGGTGGTCAGTCAATTTTATATGGTATTTCCCCAATTTTTTACTCACCTGCTGGCAAGGTAACGGGCGTGGGGAGTGCAATTTCTCTTGGACGTTTGGGGGCAATGACAGGACCATTATTAACAGGGAAAATTCTAGCTTTAGGCTTAGGAACGACAGGTATTTTAATCGCAAGTGCACCAGGCATTATTTTATCTGCGGTCGCAGTGACAGTACTCTCACGTTATAAAGCCAAGCAAAAGTAATTCATGGATTTTGCAATGTTGAGTGAATAGTGATCATGAAAATGGTCACTTTTTTATTTGTAAGATAAAAATATCAGGATAATTGTTTAAGATAAATTAAGAATAGAATTTCTAAATTGGTTATTTCACAATCAAAATAAACTCGGCTAAATTAAAATTACATTCAAACGAGAGGTAACAGACATGACAATGAAGAGCATTCGATTTAATACAGGCGATTTAGCTTGCTGATATTCAGGCGCTATTTTTCATTCTCCAATATTTTAAATGCAAGTATCAAATGAAAATTTGAAACTCGCATCTTTTAAAACAAGAATAAATTAAGAATATTGAAGAGCCTGCGGGGGCTCTTTTTTTTATTCTATTTCATGCACTGCATTAAACACTTCTACAGGTTCAATACGAATCAATTTTTTACCAAAACTCCTTAGCCACCAAACCAATTGTGAGGTGAAAGGAACAACCGCGCTGACTTCGTAAAGTTCATCATTGAGCTTCTTCACTTTTTGTGCCTTACTCAGCTGGCTCTCAGTAAAATATTGAGCATCATCTTCATGCATGACCAATTTTAATTCAATATTTTCAGTGGGTTTATTGAAATTAACACGGAAACCCAATGCGCCTGAGTCAATATAGACATCAATATCAAAATCCACAGGATGCAGGGCCCGGCTTTCTAAAACATGTGCTGATTTAAAACGATGTAATGCAAAAGTTTGCACTTCGGATTTGTCATGACGGGTACAGATCAGGTAAATAATGGCTCCTTTTTGCACTAAGCCAAGTGGATTTAAAATATAGGTTTTCTCTTCACCTAAATGTCCACGTGCACGATAAACGCATTCGATTTGTTTGTCTTGTAATAAACCTTCATAAATCGCCTGTTGTGCTTGACGTTCAACCATTGGGGGAATCACAGGTTGATTGGCAGGGACGATGCGTACTCGGTTAACCCACTGGCGCACATTATTTTGTGTGGAAAGACTCCGCCGTGCGAGATCAAACCATGGATTCATTTCTTCGATCAGACTCGGTGGTAATAAATGGTTAAGATGTTCTTCAACCATCATAAAGGTCACTGCCTGTGAACTGGTCATGTGCGGTAAGCTCTGAATCGGTGCATCTGAGCGCCAACGCCAACCTTGTGGCACTGTTTTGTTGTTTTCGATTGGAAAGCGTTGTGAGATTTGATTCAAGTCACGTTGAATGGTACGTAAGCTGATTTCAATACCTTCACGTTCTAAAGTTTCTTGCAATTCACGGGTGCCCATCCATTTTCCAGTAGAAAGGCGAGATAAAATTTGCCACTGACGGTACAGGCTGTTTGAAGTTTCTTTTTCTTGGGAAGACATAATCCGATTACGAAAATAAGTGAATGAAAGATAAAACCTGAATAACAATAGAAAATATCAGCTCGTTAAGCAAGGCTTATCCCTAAAAAGTCTGTCTATATTTTGAAACAAGTTCATGCAAAATTGCACTTGAGTCTGTAAATAAATGCTGAATAAATAATCAATGTGTTTAGTCTATTTGGCATTGTTTTTGCTACTACAAAGTAACATTTTATAACAAAAGTAGAGGTTTATATGTTTAAAGAAGATCACCCTACAAATTTAAGTCTTGAACATTTTGCACTGCCTGTAGAGGCATTAGACAATTTAGAAAAACAAACTACTTTGGATTTAAACATAGCATCCATATATCAAGGCAAAGCTTTATTGGCGCAAATTCAAACCCAATTTTTTAACGAATTGACAGATGATGTACATTTGTCGGTTGAGATCCGTCAAAAATTAGAAGCTTGGTTAGCACAACATAGTTTAGATGAATTGCATCAACTCAATGATTTGTCTAAGTCTCATTTTATGTATCACGGCATCACATTTGCAGTGTATAGCGAGTCTGAAAATATTGAACGTACCATTCCATTTGACTTGATCCCACGTATTATTGCGAAAAAACAATGGGTGAAAATAGCAGCAGGCTGTACGCAGCGGATTCAAGCATTGAATTTATTTTTAGATGATATTTATCATCATGCTGAAATTCTAAAAGCTGGAATTATTCCAAAACTACAAGTGTTTAGTCATGAAGCATTTCAACCCCACATGTTGAATTTTCAAGTCAAAGGTAAAGTGTATAGTCAAATCAGTGGTGTGGATTTAGTACGAGATCAAGCGGGTGAGTTTTATGTACTGGAGGATAATTTAAGAACACCTTCAGGCGTATCTTATATGCTTGAAAGTCGTAAAATTAGCCAAAAGATCATGCCTGAATTGTGTCAACTTAACTTACAAGGTATTGAGCATTATCCAAATTTATTAAAGCAAATCTTGGCCGAAAGTGCTTATGTCGACTCACCTTGTATTGTGGTTCTTACCCCAGGTCGTTTTAACAGTGCCTATTATGAACATGCTTTTTTAGCAAGGGAAATGGGTATTCCTTTAGTAACATCAAGTGATCTTTATGTTGAGAACGACAAGGTTTATGTGAAAACAGTCCGAGGTAAACAACGAGTTGATGTAGTTTATAGGCGAATTGATGATGCCTTTCTTGATCCATTGTGCTTTAAACCTGAAAGTGTATTAGGTGTGGCGGGACTCATGTCCGCATATTTAAAACAACAGGTTGTAATTGCCAATGCACCTGGTACAGGTGTTGCTGATGATAAATCGATTTATCCTTATGTGGATAAAATGATCGAGTTTTATTTAGGTGAACAAGCGATTTTAAAGAATGTTCCAACCTATTCATGCCGAGATCCACAACATTTAGATTATGTTTTATCGAATATGGAGCGTTTAGTGGTCAAGGAAGCACAAGGTTCAGGTGGTTATGGGATGCTCATAGGTTCTCAAGCTACTGATGCTGATATTGCTTGCTTTAAACAAAAGTTGATTGCTGAACCACATGCTTATATCGCTCAACCTATTTTAGATTTATCTATTTCGCCAACATTGACAGAAGATGGCATTGACGCACGTCATGTTGATTTACGTCCTTTTATTTTAAGCTCGCCTGAACGGACAGAAATTGTACCTGGTGGTTTAACGCGTGTCGCAATGCAAAAGAACTCATTGGTGGTTAATTCTTCCCAAGGTGGTGGAATTAAAGACACGTGGGTATTGGATCAATTGCATAACTGACACTCACCTGAGGAGAATAACAATGATTTTATTAAGCAGTAATGCACAATATATTTTTTGGTTAGGACGCTATCTGACACGCATTCAATATGCATGCAGTTTATTTCCATTTACAGAAGATGAATCAGCAAGGCACTATGCCCATGCATTTTGTCTGCCTGCGTTTGATGCATGTTCATTAAATGAATTGATTTTAGACCCAGAACAACCGTTTTCATTTCACCAACAATTTCAAAATGCCAAGAATAATATTCATGATTTACGTGGCGTATTGTCCGCACATTGTTTTGCTGAATTGAATCAATTGTTACGACAAGCTGAAAATCATGCGGGTTATATTTGTGATGTTGCTGCTGAGTGTAATGATGTGCTTGAAGCAGAAGCAGAAGCAGATGAAGATATATTTATGTTTTTTTGTTTAGGTCAAAAAGTTGAACAATTAGATCGCCATATTCGCTTACAACAAAACCGACAAGCCGTATTAACAGAATTAGATGTGCTGATTGAACAATTTAGGGTATTGGGGTGGACGAGTTTAGCAGCGGCTTGGCAACAATTGAAAAAGATGCCTGATTGTAATCATTTTTATCATTTTAGCGACCACATACAAAACCTTTTTGAGATGGATGCCGCATGAAACTTATGATCAATCATCAGACCTATTACCAATATACTGCACCTGCAAAAAACAGTATTCAGTATATTAAAATGATGCCACAGAGTAATCGGCATCAGGAAGTATTGCATTGGAATATCAGTGTTCCTGGGCAAAATACTTGTCAAAAAGATCAGTTTGATAATATGTGGATGACTGCAACACAGCATTTTGAATATATGGACTTGATGATTATGGCGCAAGGTGTGGTGGATATTGATGAACATAATTTGTTTGGCATAGACACGGCATTGGATCCGATGCACTTTTTACAAGTGACCCCATTTACGCAGTGTTCATCTGAAATGTTGCAATTTGCTCAGCAATATGTGACTCATATTAATGTGCAAAATTTACAGCGTTTAGCGGCAGCGATTTTAAATGAAATGCCATATATGCCTGCGACAACTACAGTGAGGCATCAGGCAAGCGAATCTTTTGCTGCAAAACAAGGTGTTTGCCAAGATCATAGCCATGTATTTATTGCGATGGCAAAGGCATTGGGTGTACCTGCACGTTATGTTTCAGGTTATTTGTTTGTCAATGATCAGGCACACTTAGCGAGTCATGCATGGGCAGAGGCTTTTATTCAAGGAAAATGGTATTGCTTTGATGTGAGTAATCAAATTTTTCAGCCAAATTCACATATTTATATCGCAACAGGACGAGATTATTGGGATGTTGCACCTGTACGAGGAGTACGTTCACATGGGGGACTCGAGTCGATGCATTCTATTGTACAAGTCTTGGCTTGTGCCTAGAATATGGGTGAATAAAATCTGTATCAGTAAGAAAAAATAAGGAAGATCTATGACCTATTGTTGTGCGCTCCGTTTAAAAGATGGCCTGGTCTTTATCAGTGATACACGAACCAATGCAGGCGTCGATCATATTTCTGTTTATCGAAAATTGTATACCTTTGGAGTTGACGGTGAGCGTTTTATTTGTATTCAGACTTCAGGCAATTTGGCGACAACACAAGCAGTGATTGGGCATTTAAATAATCATTTAACCTTAAAACAAGAGCCGAATCTCTATAGCGTCAATACCATGTTTGATGTGGCCGGTTTGGTTGGACAAACTTTGCGTAAAGTCATTGCTGATGTTACAGAAGATACACAGGAACAGAGTAACTATTTTTGTAGTTTATTGGTCGGTGGTCAAATTAAAGGTGAAGAGATGCAGCTTTATAATATTTACCCACAAGGTAATTTTATCTCTGCGACTAGTGATACGCCTTATTTTCAAATTGGTGAAAGTAAGTATGGTAAACCAATTTTAGACCGTGCTTTAAGCTATGAAATGCCTTTAGATGAGGCGTTGCGTTGTAGCTTGATTTCGTTTGATTCAACGCTACGTTCAAATGTCTCAGTGGGTATGCCATTAGATAGCTTGGTGTATCAAAAAGATGCTTTTAATATTCCGCAAGGGAAACGAATCAATGAAGAAGAGCCTTATTTTCAGCATATTAGTAAGCAATGGTCAGAAACTTTGAAAAAGGGTTTACAGGATTTACCAAAACCAAATGAGGATTTTTTTCAGTAACTAAAAATATTCTAAACTTAAACTTTTTACTGAAAATTGTGAAGAAAAATCCAAGCATTTGCTTGGATTTTTAAGTCAATAAATATTTAGATTTTCTTACGAACAGGGCGGTTACTTAGGCGACAGAGTAATTCATAACCAATTGTACCATTGGCTTCTGCGACATCATCAACCCAACGATTTTTACCCCAAAGTTCAACTTGGGTTCCTAAAGGTGCATTTAAACCCGTAATATCGATCGCAATCATATCCATGGCAACACGACCAATCACTGGAGTGAGTTTCCCGTCGATTGCGACATAATTTTGCTTTGGAAATGCGCGTGGGTAACCATCGCCATAACCAATTGAGACAATGGCAATATCCATGTCTGTTTCGGCAATAAAGGTAGAGCCATAACCGACAGATTCACCTGCTTGAATCGAATTTAAGGCAATAATTTCAGCCGTAAAAGTCATCACTGGTTTGATATCTAAATCTTGGACAGACTGATCTGCAAAGGGTGATGCACCGTACAACATGATGCCCGGACGGACAAAATCAAAATTAAGCTCAGGCCATTTAAAAATAGCAGCAGAGTTACAGCAAGACCCCATGATGGGCGCGCAGGCTTCTTTTACATGAAGAAATTGATTTTTTTGTTGTTCATTTAAGGGATGATTTTCAGCATCTGCATTGGCAAAGTGCATGGCAAGTACACAGGTAAAACCATCGGCTTTGAGTGCGTTGATGACGTCAATAATTTCAGGTACTTTAAAACCCAAACGATTCATTCCGCTATTCAATTTGACCCAAACTTTTAAGCCTTTAGCAATATAGGCATCTTTTTGAGTGCGTAACCAGTCCAATTGTTCTTGCTGATGTACGATCACTTCAATGTTATTTTCAACCACCACTGCCATTTCATCGGCACTAAAAATACCTTCGATTAAAGTAATGGGCTGTTGATAACCCAACGCACGAATTTCTAAGGCTTCTTCAAGACAAGCAACACCAAATGCATCTGTTTCAGCGAGGGCGGCTAAACAGTCTTTTACGCCGTGCCCATAGGCATTGGCTTTGACCATACTGACAATTTTAGCAGTTGGGGCAAGTTGTTTAACACGGTTTAAATTATATTGCAGAGCTTCGCTATCAATATAAACTGTTGCTTGGCGCACCCTGATTACTCCTTCAGGAAGATGAAAAACATAAACGTGCAGTCAAAGCTGCACGTTTTTTGAATGATCAGATTGGATCTTTCTACTAGCGTCTATTGTATGCCGTTCATTATGAAATAAACATCAACATTTATGTTTTTGATGATCTCCATATTTTATATCGGGAAAATAGAAAATCATTTATCTATCATCACCATGATTTTACATTTGCTTAAATAAATAAAACGCTTGGCTCTATTGTATCCGTTGATTTTTTAATACGCTATCAATTTGAAAATACATCATTGTATATGAGGAATAAAAATGGGCGCTTGGTCACACGAACCGTTTGGAAATGATGATGCTTTAGATTGGGTGGATCAGCTTGTCGAGGGTGGAAATGATGAGTCTGTTTTAGCCCGTGTTTTTAATCGTGCAATTGAAAATCAAAAAGATTATTTAGAGGCAGATGAAGCTTCTATGATTGTGGCTGCTGCTGAAGTTGTGGCTAAATTATTAGGTAAAGGAATACAAAAGATAATGCTTCAACAGCACAAGTTGATGAATGGGTGAGTTCTATTGGGTTTCAACCCTCAGTAGAAGTATTAGAAAAAGCGCAAACTGCATTAGATTTGGTTTTAAGTGATGACTCAGAATTAAATGAACTTTGGGGTAAACCGAAGATTATGCTGTTTGGCGTAATAGTATTGAACGTCTAAAAGCAGCATTATCAATCTTGTAGATTTAAAAATCGAATGGGAAATCATCAGGCTGTTAACACAAGGCGATAAAGCATTTTTAGATGAAATGTTGAAAATGGCTGATGCAGTATGTGTATAATGATCGATATTGGATCAAATTTTTGAAAATATGGACAATGCTGGAATGCGGAGTTTGATATGTATTTATAACGATAAAATATTGATTTGAATCACTAAAATTTTTATAAAAATAGAGTCTACTTTATGCAGCTTTATATTTTGTTAGTTTTTTCATTGTTTACGATATTTTCAATACAACAAAGCATGGCTTGTATGCCGCATACTCCAAAAGATGTTTTTATCGCACGTTTCCAAGCCTCTCAAGCTGCACAGGGGGATTCAAGAAGTTTTACAGTTCAATTGAGTGCAGATCAATTTATTTTTCGTTCTTGGATTGATCAATTTAACTATGCAAAACCTACACAATGGCAAAGTACATTTTCTAGTCAAAATATTAAAAAGGACAGTTTGATCATAGGTTTAGCCTATACTCCCGATGGCGCTAAACCTGAGCAATATCAAATTGCTTCATTTGCAACTTTGAGTTGTGCTCATAATCAGCTCAGTGTTTCTAAACCCGTGCAGCCGTTTTTAGCTTGGAATCGACAGACAGCAAATTGTGCAATTGGGGATCGGAAAACGATTGGTATCTTAGACGGGTTTATACAATACGATCAATCGCATTACTTAGCACAACTTCAACAAAAATATCCAACATGTGAACAACTCAATAAAGCATTTCCACCGCTAAAAATGAATGAAAATATTCAGCATCCTCAATCATTTTTAAGTTTTAAACGATGGTGGAAAGACTTTGTAAATAAGTTGCAGTCACTGTTTTAAAGTGAAGATTTGAAAAAATAGGTTTAAAAAGTAAGCAAGATTTATGCTTCATTTTTACTCTTCATCATCATATTGTGCGTAATATTCAGGTGATAAATTACTAAAACGGGTATATTGACCTTCGAAAGCTAAACGAACAGAACCAATAGGGCCATTACGTTGTTTACCAATAATAATTTCCGCTGTGCCTGCTTCTTTTGATTCTTTGTTATAAACCTCATCACGATAAATAAACATAATCAAATCGGCATCCTGCTCAATCGCACCTGACTCACGTAAGTCTGACATGACAGGACGTTTGTTTGGACGGTTCTCTAAAGAACGGTTGAGCTGTGACAATGCGATCACTGGACATTGCATTTCTTTCGCCAGTGCTTTTAAGCTTCGTGAAATTTCACCGATCTCACCCACACGGTTATCACCCATGCCAGGCACTTTCATCAGCTGAAGATAATCGACCATGATACAGCCAAGCTTACCGCCATGTTGTTTGGCAATACGTCGTGCACGTGCGCGCATTTCTGTTGGGGGTAGGGCAGAAGAGTCATCGATATACAGATGCTTTTCTTGCAGTTGTAAAATGGTTCCTGTGACTTTTGACCATTCATCACCATCGAGTTTACCTGCACGTAAATGACCTTGGTGGACTTTACCGTATGAGGAAATCAAACGCATGGCGATGGAGTCGGCAGGCATTTCCATTGAAAAAACGAGGGCGGGTAAATCACAGTTAAAGAGAACACTTTCGACCAAATTCATGGCAAACGTGGTTTTACCCATCGATGGACGTGCTGCCACGATGATCATGTCACCTGCTTGCATGCCCGAAGTTTTATTATCAAGTTCAACAAAGCCTGTCGTTAAACCCGTGATATTACCTTCGAGTTGAGAAAGTTCATTGAGTTTGTCAAATACATCTGCTACAACCGAAGTAATCGGCTTTGGACCTTGTGCTTTGGCATTGTTATTATGTTGTTCAGCAATCGAGAAAATATTAGTTTCAGCTAAATCTAAAATTTCACTGACTTCACGACCTTTGGTGTCATAAGCATTTTGTAAAATTTCATTGCCCACTTTAATCATATTTCTTAAAGTCGCAAATTCACGAATTTTAGTGGCATAAGTTTCTAAGTTATAGAAACTTGCAGGAGAGTCTGCCATTAATTGAACAAGATATTCTTCACCACCAATCGCTTCGAGGAGATTTTGTTTGATTAGCCAGTCATTGACCAAAACGGCATCATAGGGTGAACCATCTTTGTTAAGTTGTTCAATGGCACGAAAAATATATTTATGGCGAGATGCATAAAAGTCATTTTCATGTAAAACATCACTGACTTGTTCAAACGACTCAGCAACGGTCATGAGTGCCGCAAGTACCGCTTGTTCAATGGCTAAATTATGCGGAGGCGTGCGAAATTCTTTGAGTTGTTGTGATGCCTCGGTAGATTTTGCATCTTTGTTAAAAGGAGTTGCAGAAGCTTTGGCTGGTGCCTGAGACATAGCGTGAGAACCTTTGGTCAAATGATTAGTCAGTTTGACTGTATTTATTCAAAATAGGCTAAGAGCATAACCTAAATAGGGTCATAAATGGGATATAAACTACGAAATAAAAAAGAGGTTAAAACGTGTAGATAAAAAAAGAGCATACTAAAGTATGCTCTTTTTTTTGGTACGAAATTACTCAGATACGATAGTAACGAGAACTTCTGCAACAACATCGTGATGCAATTGGATTGCGATGTTGAATTCACCAGTGTTACGAAGTGCACCGTTTGGTAAACGAACTTCTGCACGGTCAACTTCAAGACCAGCATTTGTTAACGCATCAGCGATGTCGCGCGTACCGATTGAACCGAATAATTTACCTTCGTCACCCGCTTTCGCAGTGATTACGATATTTACTTCGTTCAATTGGTCAGCACGAGCTTGAGCAGCAGCTAATACTTCAGCTTCTTGTTTCTCAAGTTCAGCACGACGTGCTTCAAAAGCAGCAGTATTTGCTTCAGTCGCAGCAACTGCTTTACCTTGAGGGATCAAGTAGTTACGGCCGTAACCAGCTTTAACTGATACTTTATCGCCTAATTTACCAAGATTTTTAATACGTTGTAATAAGATAATATCCACAGCTCAACCTCACTTATGATTGTCAGTGTAAGGAATCAACGCTAAGTAGCGAGCTTGTTTAATCGCAAGCGCTAATTGACGTTGGTAACGAGCTTTAGTACCTGTAATACGGCTAGGAACGATCTTGCCATTTTCAGTGATGTACTGTTTTAAAGTGTCGATATCTTTGTAGTCGATGTACGTAACGTTCTCAGCTGTAAAGCGGCAGAACTTGCGACGACGGTAAAAACGTGCCATGTGTGTTCTCCTTATGCTTCAGCAGAGTCTTGAGCTTGTTGTGCTTCTTCACGTTGAGCTTTACGCGCACGTTTTTCTTCAGCACTCTTAGCCAATAAAGACTCTTCAGTGATAGCGTTTTCACGACGAATAATAACGTTACGAAGAATAGCATCGTTGTAACGGAATAATTCTTCCAATTCGTTAAGCGTAGTTTGATTACATTCAACGTTCATTAAAATGTAGTGCGCTTTGTGAATTTTGTTAATTGGGTAAGCCAATTGGCGACGGCCCCAATCTTCAAGACGGTGAATTTGACCTTCAGCATCTTTAATGTGAGAGATATAGCGTTCTACCATACCTACCACTTGATCGCTTTGGTCTGGGTGTACCAGAATTACGATTTCGTAGTGACGCATTGTCAGCTCCTTACGGTTTATGCAGCCCCATCCAAATATGAATGAAGCAAGGAGTCACAACTGAACTGTAAACAGACAGGTTGTGTCGCAAAATTTGCGAGGGCTCATTATAGGAAAGTTTGCTATTAAATACAAATAAATCGTGAAATATTTATCAATACATCGTATTGAAGTGGAGAAAATATAAGTTAATGTCTTTTCCTTAGGTTTTATAAATAGTCGTTTAAAACATCATGTAACGTTTGACCATTTTTACGGTCAATTAATTTGGCAGACATCCCAAAGGCTGTTGGACCTTGAATATCCGCCAGTGGTGTATCACCAACAAATAAAACCTCTTCAGCTGTGCATTGAAGTTGATCTATAAAATATTGATAAATGGCAGGATCTGGTTTGCAAGCATGGACTTCATAACTCCATGCATATATGTCAATCTCTGTAATCAATGAACGAATGTGAATCCCATAAGGAGTTGCTGAATTGGAACACAGCACGATTTTATAACCATTTTCTTTTAGCTGGTTTAAGGTGGGAAGGGTATCTGCAAAAAGTTCAATTTGCGCTAATTCTGTCTGAAGTTCAGTATTGAGTTCATCTAAAAATGCTGGTGGAATTTGATAACCTAAATGTGTCGCAATGTCTTGAAAATCACCATTTATAGACATGACGGTGACAGCATCGCTTATTTGTGATGTATGTCCTTGCCTGTGTAACCATTGAATGAATTTTTTATAAGGGGATATTTTCTGTTTTATTCTAGCGAGTGTGCCAAAAACATCGAAAGCAATGACTTTGATCTGGTTTTGTGACATTGGATTGATCCTCTCATTTTATTGATATTTTATTTTCCAGTGTTTATATAAACTAAAAGACTTAGGGGGGCTTTGGAAGTTATTTTCAAGTGTGATTTATTGATGTATTTGAATTGATAAAAAAGAAAGGCTGAGTTTCTTTTGGTAAGAGATTACATTGATAAAAAAGATAGAGTGACCTCTATCTTTTTAAAACAGGGGTAAATGTGGTGCAGGGGAGGTGTAAGTAAAACTAAAGCTAAAACTTAAAGCCGTAATCAAAATTACTGAATATAAGAAATAACGTTTTGCCCAAACTTGGTCATTTTCAGCTTTGAAGCCAATAATCGACAGATAGACCCAATATGCAGACATCGCATTAAAGATAATCAAGAAGAAAATATTGGTATAGCCAAAACAATATAAACCATTCAACACCGCAGCAAACAAAATCACATAAATCAAACTTTCAACTTTAGTGCGATAAATTGAACGTGCCACAGGAAGGATGGGAACACCTGCATTTTTATAGTCATCAAAACGGTAAACTGCAATTCCCCATGAATGTGGCATTTGCCAAAGCGCATAAGCTAAGAAAACCAGTAGCGCAGCAACATCAAATTCATTTGAAACAGCGGTATAACCGATTACAGGAGGACTTGCACCAGAAATACTGCCAATCACAGTTTGGTGAATGGTTGTACGTTTTGTCCAAAGACTATAAAAAATCACATAAACGACAAAGCCCAATACCGCAAAGCCAAATGCGTAGGCGTTGACAAAAAACCACAACAAGCCAAAGCCTAAAAGACCTAAAACTGCTGAAAAGATTAAAGCAATTTGTGGGCTAATGGTTTTTTTGACTAAAGCACGGTTCATCGTGCGTTGCATTTTTTGGTCAATGTCTTGGTCAATGACATTATTCACTACACAACCTGATGCAACCACCAGTGTTGTACCGAGTAATGTAATGAGAAGTAAGAGGAAATCTACAGAACCTTGAGCGGCTAAGAAAAAGCCGCCCAAAGTGGTAACGAAGTTACCGAAGAGAATTCCTGGCTTAGTCAGGAATAAATACTTCTTCAACATGACACCCTAGAGCATCATGTTTGAATGTAAGTAGTTCATGATCCATACAGAACCAATCAGAAGAACTGCGATACACAAGATTGTGTAAATGAATGCAATTACGTTCCAACGTTGTTCTGATGAAGAGTTCATGTGCAAGAAGAAGACTAATTGAACAAGAACCTGTGCTACAGCTGTAATCGCAATGGTCGCTACAATTGCACCACGACCGAAGTCAGCTGGATGCATTGCCATATAGAATGGAACAATGGTCAGTAATACAGAAACAATAAAACCAATCGTATATTGTTTCACATTACCATGTGAAGCACCTGCAGAATTATGATCGTGACTCATTAGATAACTCCCATTAAGTAAACGACGCTGAATACACAGATCCAAACGATGTCAAGGAAGTGCCAGAACAAGCTTAAGCAAGCAAGACGACGTGTATTTGGTAGAGTCAAACCATTTTTCTTGATTTGAATCATTAACACGAGCATCCATACCAAACCAGAAGTCACGTGAATACCATGCGTACCCACTAGAGTAAAGAACGCAGATAAGAACGCACTCGTGCTTGGACCATGACCAGCATGAACTAAATGATTAAACTCATAAAGTTCCATACCGATAAAAGATGCACCAAATACCCAAGTAATTGCTAGCCAAGTTAAAACTTGACCTACATTTTTCTTGTATGAAGCAAGTACTGCAAAACCAAAAGTCACAGAAGAGATCAAGAGAGCAAAAGTTTCAGTTAAAACGAAACCTAAAGACTCACCAAATAAATCTTTTGGACTTGGTGTTCCAGGTGGAATATGACTGCTTAATACAGCGAACGCGATGAAGAGTGTACCGAATAAAATCAAGTCACTCATCAAGTAGGTCCAAAAACCAAAGACAGTGATGTCGGTATCATCGTGGTGATGATGTTCATCATGTCCATGGTTATCGTGATGAAGTACTTCAGCCATTGTCTTAGTCCTTCTTCAAGTGTTTTTCAAGTAAAGCATAACGTTCATTTTCGATACGTTCTACTTCAGCAGCAGGTACATAGTAATCCACTTTTTTCGTAAATGAACTTACGATGAAACTGATTACGGCACCTAAGAAAGTTGCAATAACAAGCCACCAGATGTGCCATACCAAAGCTAAGCCCATTACTGTGATGAACATTGCTATCACAAAGCCAGCAGCTCGGTCAGTTGGCATATGAATATCTTCATATTTCGTAGGACGTGCATATGCTACACCATTTTCTTTGTCATTCCAGAAAGTATCAATACCATTGATCTTAGGAAGTTGCGCAAAGTTATAGAATGGCGCAGGTGATGAAGTAGACCATTCAAGAACACGACCATCCCATGGGTCACCTGTGTGGTCCATGTTGTTTTCGCGTTGTAAGAAGCCCACAACAATTTGCATAACGAAGCAGAAGATACCAATTGCAACAAGGATAGAACCAAAGAATGCAATTGCAAGGTATGGATCCCATTCAGGGTTGTCATATGTATTCAGACGACGAGTCATACCCATGAAACCAAGGATATAAAGTGGCATGAATGCAAAATAGAAACCGAAGAACCAGAACCAGAAAGAAGCTTTGCCCCAAGTTTCATTTAACTTCCAACCAAACATTTTTGGCCAGTAGAAAGTGATCCCTGCGAACATACCGAATACCACACCACCAATAATTACGTTATGGAAGTGAGCAATCAAGAATAATGAGTTGTGTACTAAGAAGTCAGCTGGTGGAACAGCCATTAATACACCAGTTAAACCACCGATACCGAAAGTCACAAGGAAGCCAAGTGTCCAGTACATTGGTGATGTAAATGTAATACGACCTTTATACATGGTGAATAACCAAGAGAAGATTTTCACACCTGTAGGGATCGCAATAATCATGGTCATGATACCGAAGAACGCGTTAACGTTGGCACCAGCACCCATCGTAAAGAAGTGGTGTAACCATACCACGAACGCAAGAACTGTGATCGCGATAGTCGCATATACCATTGATTTGTAACCAAACAATGTTTTGCGAGAGAATGTTGAAACGATTTCTGAGTAAATACCAAAAGCAGGTAGGATCAGAATATATACTTCTGGGTGACCCCAAGTCCAAATCAAGTTCACATATAGCATTGGGCTACCGCCAAGCTCATTGGTGAAGAAATGGAAATCGAAGTAACGGTCAAGCGTTAACATTGCAATTGTTGCAGTTAACACAGGGAAAGATGCAATGATCAATACTGCTGTACAAAGTGCAGTCCAAGTAAAGATCGGCATATCCATAAGACCCATGCCAGGTGCACGCATTTTGATGATGGTAACAAAGAAGTTAACACCTGTTAAAAGCGTACCTAAACCTGAAACCTGAAGTGCCCAGATATAGTAGTCAACCCCAACACCAGGAGAATATTGAATACCTGAAAGAGGAGGATAAGCCATCCAACCTGTTGCAGCAAATTCACCCAATACAAGTGATGCCATCATCAGACCCGCAGCACCAGCAAATAACCAGAAGCTTAAAGAGTTCAATAATGGGAATGCAACGTCACGTGCACCAATTTGTAAAGGTACAGTGATGTTCATCATACCAACAACAAGACCCATTGCTACGAAGAAGATCATGATCACGCCATGCGCGGTAAAGATCTGGTCGTAATGGTCAGGATGTAAGTAACCTTCACCGCCACCTTTTGCAAGGAACAGTTGAAGACGCATCATGATCGCATCCGCGAAACCACGCACAAGCATGACAACAGATACGATAATATACATGATACCAATTTTTTTATGGTCTACAGAAGTGAACCAAGTATTCCACAAGTAGCCCCATTTTTTAAAATAGGTGATACCACCAAGAAGCGCAGCAGCACCGATTGCCATGATGATCATGGTCACCAGTACGATAGGCTCTTGATAAGGGATCGAGTCCCAGTTGAGTTTACCGAATAATACAGACATGTCTTATTCCTCTACTGAAGCAGTTGCATGTTCAGCATTAACATGTTCAGCGCCCGCTTGCGCAGAATGATCTGCACCGTGGTAGTTGCTCATGTATTTATTGATAATGCTTTCGAACAAATTAGGCTCAACTGAAGAATAGTAAGTTACAGGATACGGCTTAGTAGGGAATGGACCTTTACGTTCAGCTTCTTCTGCAAGTGCTTTTTCTTCTGGAGTATGCGCATTTTTGACCATGTTCTCAATCTGATGTTTTGAACGGTCACCATCTTTAAGCGCTGCAAACTCTGCTGCATCTAAAACAGTTTTTTGTTGAGCTTCAGGATTAATTGAAGTTCCTTGACCTGTTTTAACTGCTTCTACCCAGCTGTTGAATTCTGGTTCAGTAACAGAATGAGCCAAGAAGCGCATTTGTGTGAAACCATAACCACTATAGTTAGAAGAGAAACCACGATATACGCCAGTTTCATCAGCTAATACGTGTAACTGAGTTTGCATACCTGCCATTGCATAAATTTGACCTGCTAACTTAGGAATGAAGAAAGAGTTCATTGTAAAGTTAGAGGTAATTCTAAAGTTAACTGGCGTTTTTTCAGGGAAACGAATTTCGTTAACAGTTGCAATTTGTTGTTCAGGATAGATAAAGATCCATTTAAACTGTTCAGCAATAACTTGAATAGTTACAGGCGCTTTGTCAGATTCGAGCGGACGGTATGGGTCATATTTATGTGAACCCCACCATGTTAAATACGCAAGAATACCAATAATAATTACAGGAACACCCCATACTACAATCTCAATTGCAGTTGAATGTGCCCATGTAGGTTTATAGTCTGCGTCTTTATTCGATGCGCGATATTTCCAACCAAACCACAATGCCATAATGATCGAAGGAATTACAACCAATAGCATTAAATAGATCGCAGTCATCATCAGGTTACTTTGACCTTCAGCAACTGGACCTTTAGAGTTTAGAAGTACCATATCACCACCACACCCTGTTAAAAGTGCGGCAATCGTAGATAAAGACAATACAGCTAAAATCGTTTGTCTCATTTTACAACCTCGGTGAAGAGTCCCATTCCCTATTAAATATGGGATAGCGATTAAAGTGTCGCATGATTGAAAATGACTATTAATTACAAATAGTAAACATTCTCAATGATCTGACACCCAGACGTTGTAGGGCATTATGCCTCATATCAACAAACTTAGCTATATGTAAAAAGGCTTTAAATAACTGTAACAAAAACCAATTTTTTTACTCGGATTTATTTGTTTATCTAGTATTTTGTATTTTCAAATCAAAGCTATAGCATTAAAAAAGGATGCATTTGCATCCCTTAAAAAAAACTAAAAAATTATTGCTTAATGACTTTGGTCTTAACTAACTTATCATGTAAAGTTTGTCGTTTTTTACTGAATGCGAATAACAAATCGACAATCGCAAATAAACCTAAAAAGCGATAAATCACAATAAACAAAATCGAACGTAAAACGAACACGCGTAAAAAGCTGACCTTTTCATTGCTTTCTTCATCGACAATTTTAATTTTTAATGCTTTTTTACCAATGCTTTGTCCGGATTTTGAAAGAAAATAAGCTTGTACTGCTAACATGATAAAAATATAACCAAACATTGCAATCCATGCTTGATCAGGGAAGAGTGCAAGCATTTGCGATTGGATTTCCAAAACTTGATTGACATCATTGCTTTGTGCTTTGCTCAGCATTTGGTCTTGCAAACTAGTAAGCTTTTGAATTTCGGTGGTGTTTAAAAATAAGCCTAAAATAATTGATGTGGGTAACCAAAGTAAAAGGTCAATAATTTTGGCAAAAAAACGAGAATGCAATGGTGCAAGTTCAACATTTTGCTGTGTTTTGCTAGATTGGGTTGGTGTAGACGTATTTGAAAAAGGCTCAGTTTTATTCAATGAAATAGGAGCCGTATAACCTACAGGTTCATAAACAAGTTTACCTTGCGTAAGTTCACCCAAAGCTTTCCATTCCGTCATTCCTTGATGCCAAGCCAAATCGGTGAGTAAGATTTGTTGGTCGGCAAGCATTTGGTTGACTTGCTCTAGTGTATATGGTCCAGCCTGTTGATTATTTCTCGCCAAGTAAATTTGCATAAAGCGTCATTCTCAAAAAATCTAAAACGTAAAAATTGTAGATAAATAGGTATATCGTAGCATTAAATTAACCCATCTACTTTTTTGAACCCTTATGTATACTCGATTTTTCATCTGATGAAAATTAAATTTACATCAAATTTAAAATATCGATGAAAAATAAAAAAATTTACTAGAACTTATTATTTATGTTTACACATAAAAAAAGACCCTACGAGAGGGTCTTTTTATTGCGCTTAATTAAGCTTTAGATTTTTCTTCAGCAAGGAAGAACCAAGTGTCGAGCACTGAGTCAGGGTTCAATGAAACTGATTCAATACCTTGTTCCATGAGCCATTTTGCAAGATCTGGGTGATCGGAAGGACCTTGACCACAGATCCCTACATATTTACCTGCTTTACGACATGCATGGATTGCCATAGAAAGTAATACTTTCACAGCAGCATCACGCTCATCAAACAAGTGAGATACGATACCAGAGTCACGGTCTAGACCAAGTGTTAACTGAGTTAAGTCATTAGAACCGATTGAGAAACCATCAAAGTGTTCAAGGAATTGTTCAGCCAATAATGCATTGGTTGGTAATTCACACATCATGATCACTTTAAGACCATTTTCACCACGTTTTAAGCCATTTGCAGCCAATAATTCAATCACACGTTTCGCTTCGTTTACTGTACGAACGAAAGGAATCATGATTTGAATGTTGGTTAAGCCCATTTCGTCACGTGCTTTTTTCAACGCACGGCATTCAAGCTCAAAACAGTCACGGAAGTTGTCTGATACATAACGGCTTGCACCACGGAAGCCTAACATTGGGTTTTCTTCTTCAGGTTCGTACAATTTACCGCCGATCAAGTTCGCATATTCGTTAGATTTAAAATCTGACATACGAACAATGACAGGTTTGTCAGCAAATGCAGCAGCAAGTGTAGAAATACCTTCAACTAATTTTTCAACATAAAATTCGATCGGTGAAGAGTAGCCCGCAGTACGTGCCATAACAGCAGCGCGAGTTTCACGAGGTAAGCTGTCAATGTTCAACAACGCTTTAGGATGCACACCGATCATACGGTTGATGATGAATTCTAAACGCGCTAGACCAATACCTGCGTTTGGAATTTGTGCAAAGTCAAATGCACGGTCAGGGTTACCGACGTTCATCATTACTTTAAATGGAAGTGCAGGCATAGACTCAATTGAGTTACGTTGAATTTCAAAATCTAATGCACCTTCATAGATAAAGCCAGTATCACCTTCGGCACAAGAAACAGTCACTTCTTGACCATCAGTGAGGACTTCAGTTGCGTTACCACAGCCTACAATCGCAGGAACACCTAATTCACGTGCAATAATTGCAGCGTGACAAGTACGACCACCACGATTCGTTACGATTGCAGCAGCACGCTTCATCACTGGTTCCCAGTCTGGGTCAGTCATGTCAGATACAAGAACGTCACCTGGTTGTACTTTGTCCATTTCTTTAATAGACGTAACAATACGCACTTTACCAGAACCGATACGTTGACCGATTGAACGACCTTCACAAAGCACTGTACCTTTTTGTTTAAGTAGGTAGCGTTCCATTGTGCCAACATTTTCACGGCTTTTTACTGTTTCAGGACGCGCTTGAACGATATAGATTTGACCGTCATCACCGTCTTTCGCCCATTCGATGTCCATTGGCGCTTTATAATGCTCTTCAATAATGAGGGCTTGTTTAGCCAATTCTTGAAGTTCTAGATCATTTAAAGCAAATTGTTGACGTTCAGCTTTTTCAACGTCGACCACAACAACAGATTTACCTGCAGCACCTTCTTCACCATAAATCATTTTTTGGTGTTTAGAGCCAAGGTTACGACGGATTACTGAATGTTTACCTGCACGTAGAAGTGGTTTAGAAATATAGAATTCGTCAGGGTTGACTGCACCTTGTACTACCATTTCACCCAAGCCATAAGAAGCTGTGATAAATACAGCTTCACGGAAACCAGACTCTGTATCCAGTGTAAACATGACACCTGCAGCACCTGTTTCAGAACGTACCATGCGCTGAACACCTGCAGATAATGCAACAATGTCATGTGCAAAGTTTTGGTGTACACGGTAAGCAATCGCACGGTCATTATAAAGTGATGCAAATACTTCTTTGATCGCGATCAGAACGTTGTCGATTCCACGGATGTTTAAGAACGTTTCTTGTTGACCTGCGAATGAGGCATCAGGCAAGTCTTCGGCAGTTGCAGAAGAACGTACAGCAACGGCAATGTTTGGATTACCATTTGAAAGTGCAGTGAAAGCTTCACGGACTTCTTGTTCAAGTCCTGCTGTAAGTGGAGTATCTACAATCCATTGACGAATTTTTGCGCCTGTTTCAGCAAGTGCGTTTACATCGTCAACATTTAATGTTGCAAGTTCAGCATTAATTTTAGCATTAAGACCGCTTTGCTCTAGGAATTCACGATAAGCGTCAGCAGTTGTTGCAAATCCACCAGGTACGGATACACCAGCATTTGCTAAATGACTGATCATTTCTCCAAGTGAAGAGTTTTTACCACCCACGATCTCAACGTCGTGTTTCCCTAGTTTTTCTAGACCGATTACGCGTGCTTCCAAAGTTGTTACTCCACTTATGCAGTATTAATCACTATCTTGGCGTGAAATTATAACAAAAAACTCAGCTTTTTGATTCAACTAAGTCATAGTCATGTAAGATGGGCATTACTATAAAGATTATACATCGCTAAGACAAATGTTTGAGGAGATTTTTAATGTCAGAAAGTAACCAAATAAAGCGTAGCGTTTTTTTTATTTCTGATGGTACTGCGATTACTGCTGAAACCCTTGGGCACTCATTGTTAGCACAATTTCCTCATGTCAAGTTTGATATACATATTATTCCATATATTAGCTCTGAAGAAGCAGCCATGAATGTGGTAGAGGAAATCAATATTCGCGCAGAAAAGGACGGTCAACAACCTTTAGTTTTTGATACCTTAGTTGACCCTTATGTGCGAGATATTATTAATACTGCAAATGCTGTAAATCTTGATGTTTTTGAAGGACTTATTAGTAAGTTGTCAGATGTTTTGGGTACACAACCTACAACTTTAGTCGGACAAACCCATGCGGTGACCGATTCTGAGTCCTATAAGGCGCGTATTGATGCTGTGCATTTTGCTTTGGATAATGATGATGGCGCCCGCACTCGCCACTATGATAAAGCAGATTTAATCTTGATCGGTGTATCCCGTTCAGGTAAAACTCCAACCTCAATTTATTTGTCATTACAATTTGGAATTCGTGTTGCAAATTATCCACTTACGGAAGAAGATTTGGATGATAATCGCTTGCCAGCAGTGCTGAAAGAGCATAAACATAAGTTGTTTGGATTGATGATTGATGCTGAACGTTTGGTTGCAATTCGTACTGAACGTAAGGCAAATAGTCGCTATGCAAGTTTTTCACAATGTCAAATGGAACTACGTGCAGTTGAAGGAATTTACATTTCTGAAGGAATTAAATACTTAAATGTATCAGAAATGTCAATCGAAGAAATCTCGACGCGTATTTTACAGATGACAGGTTTGAAACGTAGAATTGTTTAAATAAAATACAATTTTATGGTTGTTTTAGGTGGAAAAAGCTGAATGTAAATTCAGCTTTTTTGATTAAAATGATCAATTTTATAATATAAAATTTCTATTAATTTGAGTGTGAAAATTAACTTTTTGAGGTATTTTTTTGTTTAATAAATAGGCATTTTATGTCAAGAATCTCGGTAAGTTTAAAGTGATATTACTTAAAAAAATAGCTCATAATTATATAAGAAATGGTATTAGTATTATTTATTATGATATTAAGTATCACAACTATTTAAAATCTAAATAGTGGAAATCGCAAAATAGAATCATTTTTGTATATTAAATGCACAATTTTTTAAAAAGAAATTATCTAAAATAAGTGTTGTAATTTTTTGATGCGATAAAAAATCATTTTTTAGTCCATGTCCAATGGTATTAATTCTCATGAAGCTGTATTGAAAGATAATAATGAGCTGATTACATCAATTTATGTGCAAAATCCTCATTAAAAAACCGAGCAAAAGAGGCTCGGTTTTTGTAAAAAGCAAAGTTTCTATCTTGAGTGGATCGTTAACGTTTATTGTAAATTGCTTGTGCCGCAGGTAGGTTTTCACGCATTGCAGCGATACGTTGAGCGTTAGATGGGTGGGTAGATAAGAATGATGCACCACCTGCACCTTCTAATTTATTCATTTTTTCCCAAAGTGTAATGGCAGCTTGCGGGTTATAGCCTGCTTTTGCCATCAGCATTAAACCACCTTGGTCGGCACGACTCTCTAAGCTACGTGAATAAGGTAAACCCACGCCAACTTGTGAGCCTAATTGTGCTGCAGCTGTACCAAGTTGACCTACACGATCACCTGCTGCACTTAAGCCAATTTGTAAGGCTAAATCAGTCAATGCTTGCGCACCAATTTTACTTTTTGCATGTTCTTCTAAGGCATGAATCATTTCATGTCCCATGACAGCTGCAATTTCAGCATCGGTGAGTGCTAATTTATTGACAATGCCTGTATAAAATACAACTTTACCCCCTGGGGCAACATAAGCATTGACTTGGTCTGATTTGAGTACAGCCAATTGCCAATCAAATTTTGTCCCTGTTTGGTTCATTTGATCTGCATAAGGTTTTAAACGTAAAAATACTGCATTGATACGTTTGTAGGTCGAGGATGATGTATCCAATGTCTTATTGCTGCGTGCTTCTTGCACAGTTTTATTAAAACCTTGCGTTGCTGCAACATTGAGTGTTGCGCTATCGGCACCTGCCATATCAGCCATGGTGGTACAGCCAGAAAGCGAAATTAAACCTGCTGCACAAATGCCCATCATGAGTTTATTATTCATTATAATGTGCTCCAACAAATATAAAGTAATAAGTATGATTATATTGATTTTAGCTGTGAACGAGTATGTAAAATTGCTTCATAATCATAGTATTTGTGTAAATTTCACTTATAAAAACTGAATTATTAACCAATACACTAGGCATAGGGCATCAAGGACGAAATAGAATGTGCATAGGGGTTTAATTTTTTCATTTAGATTGGGCTTGTTGCGATGAAAAAAGATGATGCTGTTTTGAATGAGAATAATCGGAATCAAAAGGCATGCTAATGAAATTGTTAAACTTAACAGAACATTTTGAATAATTTCAGGGTTATTGGTTTGTGCTTGGATGATTAACATCGCCAGTGTTGGTGCCCCCCCGATGGCAAAGAGGGATGAATAAAAAATGGTTCCTGAAATATTTTTTTGCATTCCATATTCTCAAAATTTTAGTAGGGAAAAATCAGATTTAAGATTTATTGTAACAAGCTCATGCACAGGATATAAGGCATAAAGCGTCTAACTTTAGTCTTGAATTTTCACATATTTTTATTAAGGCAAAAAAAGAGCCTCATAGAGAGGCTCTTTTTAAAAACTGATCTGTATTAAGCATCAAATGGATGACGTAATACGATTGTTTCATCACGGTCAGGACCAGTTGATACGATGTCGATTGGACATTCGATCAATTGTTCAATACGTTTGATATAGTTGATTGCATTTTCAGGCAATTGATCAAGTGATTTTGCACCGAAAGTAGATTCAGACCAACCTGGCATTGTTTCATAAATTGGTTTTAAAGTTTCAAATGCAAGCGCATCAGAAGAACCCACACAACCAGAGTCAGCAGCTTCATAACCTACACAGATTTTTACTTCTTCTAAACCATCTAAAACGTCAAGTTTAGTTAAGCAAATACCAGAAAGTGAGTTTACATCAACTGAACGGCGTAAGATTTCAGCGTCAAACCAACCACAACGACGTTGACGACCTGTAGAAGCACCAAACTCAGCACCTACAGTACCGAGGTGTTTACCAATTGCATCGCCCACATCGTTCGCAGCGTCATAAACCAATTCTGTTGGGAATGGACCTGAACCAACACGTGTTGTGTAAGCTTTAGTAATACCCAATACATAGTCAAGGTGCAAAGGACCTAAACCAGAACCCGAGCTTACACCACCCGCAGTTGTATTTGATGAAGTTACATATGGATATGTACCGTGATCCACGTCAAGAAGTGAGCCTTGAGCACCTTCAAACATCACGTTTTGACCATTTTTGCGGTAATTATGTAATTCAGTTGTGACATCAATCACTAACGGAGCAACCACTTCACGCCATTGGTCACAAAGTGCAATTACGTCTTCAACTTTAACTGCTTCAACACCAAAGAATTGAGTTAACTGGAAGTTATGGTACTCAAGTAACTCTTCAAGTTGTGCTTTAAGATGTTCGCCACCACGGACTAAATCTGCAACACGGATCGCACGACGAGCAACTTTATCTTCATACGCAGGACCAATACCACGACCTGTCGTACCGATTTTCGCATTACCACGTTTTTTCTCGCGTGCTTGGTCTAACGCAATGTGATGCGGAAGAATCAAAGGACAGTTTGGAGAAATACGTAAACGCTCACGAACAGGAACACCTTCTTTTTCAAGAATGTCCATTTCTTTGATCAAAGCTTCAGGAGAAAGTACAACACCATTCCCAATTAAGCACAGTACGTTTTCACGTAAAATACCAGATGGAATGAGGTGAAGAACTGTTTTCTTACCACCTACGACGAGCGTATGACCTGCGTTATGTCCACCTTGATAACGAACAACCGCAGCCGCCTGATCTGTGAGCAGGTCAACGATTTTACCTTTACCTTCGTCGCCCCATTGGGTACCAAGTACCACAACATTCTTGCCCATAATAGCCTCATTACATCATGCTGTTAAAATTGAAAACCACACACCAATGACATGAACATTGGTGTGAAGCGATTAAATTTGTTCGACTTTCCATTCACCTGCAACATTCACTAACTGATGTGTTGCATTGGGAACTGATGTTAAGTCATCTTCACCTAATAACTGGATTACGCTTAGACCGTTGTGACGTACTTGTGCAATTGCGGCAAGTAGAGCAGTGTCTGTGCCTTTAGGTGCAACAACTTGCTTCATTGCTTGGAATTGACCTGCGCTGAGTGCATATAAGTCACACGAGAAACCTGTTGCAGGGCGTGCACGACCAAAGTGCTCGCCAATACCATCATAACGACCGCCCTGTGCTAATGGTGCAGCACGATTTGGTGCATACACGGCATACATTAAGCCTGTGTGATAATGATATGAGCGTAACTCAACAACATCGATGCCGATGTGAAGATTTGGCCAGCGTGCTTGAATTTCTGCTTGTGTGGTTGCGAGTGCATTGAAGGCTTGCTTAAATGCTTCGTCTTGTAAAATTTCAGCACTTAAATTGCTTTGTAATGCAGTTAAATCACTTGCATAACGACCTAAAGCATAAAAATCTGAACCGAATTTTAATGCTTGGGTAAATTCGGCAAGTTCTGGGAGTGCTTTACGTTGATATAAATCTGAAAGTTGACGCTCAGTGGTTTTGCTCAAATTGGCATGTTTTACTAAACTGCGGAATAAACCGACATGCCCTAAATCGAGATGAACACCTTCAACTAAATTTGCGGTTTCGATCAAACTGAGCATGACATCGATCATTTCAACGTCCGCGTCAATGCTGTCCGAACCAAATAACTCTGCACCCAACTGAAGTGGGGCACGTGTGGTATTAAAACCCTGTGGTTTAGTATGAAGTACTGTTCCTGCATAGCAGTAACGAGCCACACCTTCTACTGGATGTACATGCGCATCAATACGAGCCACTTGTGGTGTCATATCGGCACGCACACCAAGTAAACGACCTGAGAGTTGGTCGATGACTTTAAAAGTGGCTAAGTCTAAATCTTGATTCGATTCTGAAAGAGAAGAGAGAGATTCGATGTATTCGATAAACGGCGTGTACACCAATTGATAACCTCGAGAAGCGAGGAAATCTAAAGCGCTACGGCGCAAAGTTTCAATTACTTGCGCTTGCTCTGGTAATACATCAGCTACACCATCAGGTAATAACCATGTCTCTGAAATGGGCATGTTGTAAACCTAAATCCTGTCAGCGCGGAAGTAATCCGCATAAAAAAATCGGGAGCACACCCGATTTCTCTTATTTTAGCACGATCATTGTTGCTCTGCATTAGACTTTTGCAGAAAAGATGCTTTTCGGTGCTAATTAAATCTTTTTTGTGGGTAGAAAATTGATATTTTAAATTTTATATATAAAATTTGAAATCTTTAATGTTCGAATTTATGACGTGATAGTTGATCACTTTAGACTGTTTACTTAACTAATAATGTGTCATAATAACACTATATTTTAAAAAATAGAAAACAAAAATGAAACCGAATGAAAAAGCAATTCGACAACGCAGTAAATTTTTAAGCCTTGTCCTGCGTCATCAGCCTGCAAGTATTGGTATACAACTCGATCGCGAAGGTTGGACAGACATCCAAATTCTCCTCAGTCAAATGAGTAAGCATCGGCAAAAAATGAGTTTTGGTGAATTACTTGATATTGTAGAAAATAATGATAAAAAGCGCTTTCAATTTTCCGCAGATGGTCAAAAAATTCGCGCAGTGCAGGGACACTCTTCTGCACAAGTACAACGTGATTACAACCCTATTACTCCGTCCGATGTGCTTTACCACGGCACAGCAACGCGCTTTGTTGAGTGCATTTTACAACAGGGTTTAATCGCAGGTACCCGGCATCATGTGCATTTATCAGCAGATTTAGTCACTGCTAGGAAAGTCGGTCAACGACATGGCAAAGTGGTGATTTTTCAAGTTGATAGCATTCAAATGCATCAAGATGGCTTCAAATTTTATCAAGCTGAAAATGGTGTTTGGTTGACTGAGCATGTACCCGTCAGCTATTTAAAAATATTAGACAATGACTGGAGCAAATGATCTCATTAAAAAGAGATTGAAATTTTTATCTCATTAGCTGTTGAGTGGTATTTTTGATTTTTGAACAGCTAAAATAATTTTGAATGAATGTTCTTTATGCAATAAAAAAATCCGCCAACGTTGACGGATTTTTTACTTGAATCTTTAAATTATTTTGCAGCTTTTTCAGCAGCAATTGAAGCAATCGCAGCGTCTACGCCTTCGATTGAGTCAGCGGCTTTTTTGATACGCGCAAGTGCATCAACTAACACTTCGTCAGCAGTTGCATAAGAAATACGCATGTAACCACCTAAACCGAATGCATCACCCGGAACAACGGCAACACCAGTTTCTTCCAACAACCACGCAGAGAATTCTGTGCAAGATTTTAAACCTTTGGCACGAATCAATGGACGGATGTTTGCATAGGCATAGAATGCACCGTCAGCAGGAAGGCAAGTAATACCGTTGATGTCGTTTAAGCCTTTAACCACTAAGTCATGACGACGTTTGAATGCTTCAATCATTGGCTCAAGAACGTCTTGAGGACCATTTAATGCAGCTTCAGCAGCAACTTGTGAAATTGAAGTTGGGTTTGAAGTTGATTGTGATTGGATTTTTTTCATCGCACCGATGAGCTTAGCAGGGCCTGCTGCATAACCAATACGCCAGCCTGTCATTGCATATGCTTTAGATACACCGTTAAGCACGATCACGCGGTCGTAAAGGTCTGGTGCAACAGTTGCAATGTTATAGAACTCATCATCCCAACGGATTGGTTCATACATATCATCAGACGCAACCATAACTTCAGGGTATTTACGAAGCACTTCAGCCAAAGCTTCTAATTCAGCTTTAGTGTAGATCATACCTGTTGGGTTTGAAGGGCTGTTCAATACCACTAAACGAGTTTTGTCTGTGATTGCTGCTTCAAGCTGCGCTGGTGTGATTTTGAAGCGTTGTTCTTCACCACACTTCACAATAACAGGCACGCCTTCAGCGATGATCACCATATCAGGATAGCTTACCCAGTAAGGTGCAGGGATGATCACTTCATCACCTTTGTTTAACAAAGCAAGTGCCAAGTTAAAGAAAGATTGTTTACCACCACAAGACACCAAAATTTGGTTTGCAGCGTATTCTAAGTTGTTATCACGTTTTAATTTCGCAATGATTGCTTTTTTAAGGCCAGGCGTACCGTCAACAGCAGTGTATTTGGTAAAACCATTATTAATCGCTGCAATTGCTGCGTCTTTGATGTGTTGTGGGGTATCAAAATCAGGTTCACCAGCGCCCAAGCCAATAACATTCTTGCCAGCCGCTTTGAGTTCAGCAGCTTTATTGGTCACAGCAAGCGTTGGAGACGGTTTGATGGCATTTACACGATCAGAGAGACGTACGTCCACGGCAGTATTCCTTCTTATAGGGATTTAAAAATAAAAAGCACATTATCATAGCTTAAAAAGCTGCTTTGAGTCGCCCGAAATTTAAGCAAATTCGCCAAATAATCACGAAAATCAAACTTTAATGTATCAATAAAATACAAATGAATATGAATGTGGATGAGAACTCGCATCATTTCTAAAATTTTCGTACAATATGCGCAGTTAAAATTGAGTGAATCTGATGAGCACCCAAAATACTCCCAAGAAAAAAGCTGTGGCAAAGTTACCTTTCCCAGTGAAACAAGCCAATGATGCCAAGCCAGCAGATGAGGATGTGGAGGGCATGCGCCCAAAACCACAACAATATGCAGATCGGACATGGATGCCACCGCGTGGTACACGCCGTTCGATGGGTAAGCGTTAATAAAAAACAGGCAATTGCCTGTTTTTTTTATCTATGATTTTTTACTCTCCATAATGATATTCGATATTTAATTTTTTTTAGCTGCTATTTTAGTTGTGTTTCTCGTTGGTCTGAGCTGTGACGGGTTGATCAGGAGAAATGAGTGAATGTCGGGGGCTTTGTGATCGCTGGTTATTTCCCTTTTGAGATTTTAGTTGATCATATTCAACCTCAATCAAAGCTTGAATCATATTTTCTTGACGAGGTGTGATGAGTTGAGCAAAAGTATGTGAACTTATTCAATAAAATAGAAACAACAGACAAGGTTTCATGACTTTTATTTTCATTTTTAAACGACATTAATATAGAGCATATAGTTTAGGGGATAAGGTTTAAATTTGCATAATATGCTTTTTTCTTTTGATACATAAAATGATCGGCACGTTTAAGCATGTGTTCAATGGTTTCGGTGTCTTGTGTTGTCGCATAGCCAATAGCAATGTTAATCGGTTGAGAAGCATAATATTGATTATCAATATTGAGTAATTCTTTAACAATTAACTTTTGATTTTTAACCATTTCCTCATCTGCACCTGCCATTAAAATAACGAATTCATCGCCACCAATGCGTGATGCTGAGAATGGGGTGTTGGTAATCGCACGATTTAAAAGATTACCCATGCGACGCAGTTGTTCATCACCAACATCGTGTCCAAATTCATCATTGATATATTTTAAGCCATTCATATCAATGAAAATTGCAGAGACTGGGCGAACTAAACTGCGTTCTAAACGGTTAATTTCTTCGGTATAAAAAGAACGATTGGTCAGTTTGGTGAGTACATCATGTTTACCTAGATACTCTAAGTAACTTTCAGCTTTTTTACGCGCTGTAATATCTGTCAGGGCGAGTTGCACTAAACCCCAATTGTCTTCATAACCAGGAAAAACGGTAAATTGCAGCAACACATGACGAATAGAACCATCTAAAGCATAATTGATGGCTTCACGCTGATGATGAATATTGCCATTCCAGAGCTCGATGAGTTGTTCACGAAAAGTTTGGTGCATTTCTTTAGATAAAACTTTATGTAAATTTTTAAATAAAGTGTCTTTATCTGGGGCTTTTAATAAATCTAAAGTAGCTTGATTGACATCAAGTAAAATAATGTCATCGACACATTGATTAATAAAATCTGCATGTACATCTAAAAAAGTGACAAAATCGTCAATTCCGAGTCTACGTAATTGGTCAAGTCGCATTTTAACTCGGCTAAAATCTTCTACCCATAAGGACGTTGGGGAATAAATAAAACGTGACTCTGCCAAACGACGATTTTTTTCTTCTAAACGACACGCATTTTGATAGTCGCTAATGTCTTCTGTGGTAAGTAAAACACGTGATAAATCGTGTTGTGCATCGGGCAAAACCACACCACGTAGTTTGATGTCTAATTTTTTACCTGAAATAGTATAATTGGTGGTCGTACTTGAAAACTCTGTTTCACCTTGCCATAAAGCGACTAGCTCTGAAATATGTGAAGGAAACATTTCTTGCTGAAAAATAATATGTAAATTTTCACATAAATGTTGTTGATCTTGTGCTTCAAAAACCGCTAAGGTTTTAGGGTTGACTTGTAAAATTTTAATTTTATGGGCGCATTGGGTCACCCGTTCTAAATCTTCTTCTAAAAAAGCTTTTAAATCTGTGATGCCTTGCTCTTGCCAAATTTCAAACTGTTTTTTAACGTCACTATAGTCTTCTAACCACATAGGAATAGGTGAAAGATTAAAAATTGATGATTCTAAAATCTCCATTTTATATTCCTAGTAATTGAATGAGTTTGTTGAGTGATGTTGGAAATATATCATTAATTATAATGTGATAGCAAAGAACTTTAGAGTGAAAAATGAGATTTAAGCCTCATTTTATTAAAGTTATATGGTTATATTTAATTGATATTAAATTTACGTTAACAATTTGTTTAGAATATATTTATAATCAACATAGCGTGAAAAATCACATAACAAACTCATGTAAAATTCAAGAACGATAATTTTGATAATACTGATTTTTTTGTTCATACATGTCTAAGTCGGTCATACGGACTAAATTTTCAATATTCGGCTCGGCATCTGTACATCCAATACCTGCAGCAACACTGATTATGGTATGTTCATGCAGTCGATTATCTTCGTTAATATAATCCTGAATTTTTTCAAATAATTGATAAGCCATGCTGGCCGTGGCTTGTGGCATTAAAATCACGAATTCATCTCCCCCAATGCGAGAAATAGAATAAGCTGTATTTTCCGTAGCTTTACGTAAAATATTGGCAAAACGTTTTAACAATAAGTCACCACAGTGGTGACCTTTAAGGTCATTAATGGTTTTGAGTCCATTAATATCTAAATAAATACATGCAGTTGGGAAAACTGTTTCGTGTTGTAAGCGTTTTATTTCAGCATTAAAAAAGTTACGGTTATATAACTGTGTGAGTTCATCGCGATGACTCATAAATTCTAAATATTCTTCAAGTTGTTTACGTGCGGTAAAATCGGTATAGGCGATTTGTACCGTATCCCATGTGTGATGTGCATTTGGGAAAATCATAAATTGTTCACGCACATGAATGGTTTTGTCATCTAAGGTTTTATATTCACAGTCACGTTCTAAATGGTAATGTTCTTGCCATAAATACAGGAGTTCATTTTGAAAATGCTGTTTGCTATTTTCATTCAACAATGTATGTATGTTTTGATAAAAATGCTGTTTACTGCTGGCATGAAAAAGATTTAATAAAGCTTGATTGACATCAATAGAACGAATGTTTTGGAAGCACAGCATTAAAAAATCAGGCTGTTGTTGTAAATAAAGCTCTAAATTTTGAACACCTTGAGTTTGTAACTGAGTAAATAATGTTTTGATCCCGCTATAATCTTTGACCCAAAGTGCCGTAGGTGAGTGAATAAATAATGATTCTGCAAAACGGCGTGCATTTTGATAGTCAGATACATTTTCAGTCGTGAGCAATAAGCGTTCCCAACTGTCTTCATAACCCGGTAGAACACTGGCTTTAAGCAAAATATCAATTTGTTTACCTTTGCAGGTAAAGTTAATTGAAGGGCAGATGCATTGTGCTTCTTTATTCCAAAGAGCAACAAAGAATTTGACTTTTTCAATGCTAATTTTTTCGTAATGCAAGCGTGCAAAACTTTCTAAGATTTCATTTAAATCTGCTGCATCATACAACTCTAAAGTACTTTGATTGACCTGAATAGTCTTGATCACCCTCAAACAAGGTTGTAAACGTTCAGGGTCTTCTAATAAATATTGTTCTAAATCTTCAATACCTTCATCTTGCCATTGTTGGAAGATTTTTTTGACCGCACTAAAATCTTGAATCCACATTGCCATGGGAGCTAAGTTGAAAATGGATAAATTAATCTCTCCCATCGTAAAACTCCTTTAAATTTGTATGATTCAAGTGATATAAAAATTATGTAATAAAAGTAAATAACTATTTTTGAGCATGGTGCGCTGCCTTGGGAGGCATGATCGCTTTTTGCCCTTGCCAAGCTTCTATGAAATCATGTTCATTGATATTATACAATTCTAAAATTGCTAAAATAACACCTCCTAGTGTTTTCGTTTCATCACTGCGTAAGTCTAATTCTAAAACATGTTTATTGTTAAGTGTATTTAAAATATCACTAATTTCATAGCTACGATCACGCCCATTACTGTCGGTTGGGTACATTGGGGTATTGATCACGATTTGTGCTAATGCTTTTTCAGCTTCACTAAGATCTAAAGCTTGTACGGCTTGCGCAATATCTTCATTAAAAATAACAGAACTTTGAATAAAAGACTGCAATACATGTTGGTTGAGTTTAGGCAGTGTTTTTTCGACAAAAGGGCGAAAAGATATTGGAAAAATAACATTGTGTGAAATGCCTTTAAACATTGGGGCAATTTCTTCAACTTTATAACCAGCAACCCCACAGCCAACCGCAGTCACAAAATATTTGGTTTTAAGATGATTTTTGGTATAAATTTTAAAATCTTCAACATAATGTTGTATTTGTGATAAGGGCATTTGTTGTAAATGCTCATTCATGGTTGGAATGGCAAAACTTTGACCTGCCCAACCTCGTCCTACACCTTTGGTGGCTCCAAAATGATGGAGTGCGATTTTTGCTGCACCACCTTGATGTGTACCTGCCATATTACTGCCAAAAACAAAAACCGTATCTTCAGGTAAGTTTTTAATAATACTTTCATCATGATATTGATAAGTCATTTTGCTATAATTCCATAATATGGCTATGCTTCATGTTGCAATTGAATTGGGCAATGGTCAAGTGATCTGATGATGATATTGAAAGAAAATAACATATTGAAAATAAAAAAGAGACATGAAATGCGAACTGATTCATATTCTCAACTCGGTTTTAATCGAGATGATTTTGCCATATTGATTGATGCTGAGAACAATAACCGTTTTGGTGTACCTATTCAGATTATTGAGTTTTTAGGAGAAGATGCTGAAGTATCTGTACATTTTAAACAGCTTGGGCAAAAAAATAAGCGCATTCTTTCTGAACAATTAAGGCTTGAATACTTTGCATCGAATGCAGGGAATTTGGCTGAGTTTTATCGTGATTATCTGCAATATTTACAAGAGATTGCAGATAAAGGAGAGATTGACGCTATTCTTCAAGCGGCGACATTATTTTATACATGGGCATTTCGAGGGACTGAAGATTGTATGCAGGCAATGGGGTTCGCCCTTGAATATTTTCAGCGTGCAAGTGAGCAAGGTGCTGCCGAAGCCAGTTATCAGTTGGCTGAGATGTATCGACGGATTATTAATCCCGATTATGATATGTATTTTCAGCATCATCGTGATAAAAATTTACAATATTATTTACGTCAAAGTGCGCAGCAAGGGCATTGTATCGGGCAATATCAGTTGGCTTATAGCTTCGAATATGGTCAACATGGCTTTACCCAAGATGATGGAAAAGCAGTATATTGGTATCAACAAGCTGCAGATCAGGATAATCCACAAGCTTTAAATAATTTAGGTGATAAATACGAACGAGGAAAAGGCGTCAAACGAGATTATACACAAGCTGCTCATTATTATCAGCGTTCGGCAAATCATGATATTGTCGAAGCAATCTATAATTTAGGTCGTCTATATTTGCGTGGTTTGGGTGTGGAGAAAGATGAAGTGAAAGGGCGAGCGTTACTGACCCAAGCCGCAAATCGTTATTATCTACCCGCGCGACGCAAGTTAAAAAGCTTAGATAAAAAGTAGCGTAACGTGATATTGTATCTAGCAACTTTGCCCTCATAATAAAGGCATTGTCATTTGATGCCGAAGTATTTATATGCAAGAAGGTCAACCTTTTCAACTTGTCACTCATTATCAACCTGCGGGTGATCAGCCACAAGCAATTCAAAAATTAGTGGATGGTGTCAATAGAGGCTTGCATGATCAACTTTTGCTTGGGGTAACAGGTTCTGGAAAAACCTATACCATGGCAAATGTCATTGCACAAACGCAGCGTCCAACCATTGTCATGGCACATAATAAAACCCTTGCTGCACAGCTATATGGTGAATTTAAAGCATTTTTCCCCAACAATGCGGTGGAATATTTCGTCAGTTATTATGACTATTATCAGCCTGAAGCTTATGTGCCATCGTCTGATACTTTTATCGAAAAAGATTCTTCAATTAATGATCATATTGACCAAATGCGACTTTCGGCAACCCGTGCATTATTGGAGCGTCGAGACAGCATTATTGTGGCATCAGTTTCAGCGATTTATGGTTTGGGTGATCCAAATGCCTATATGAGTATGTTATTGCATGTCGTACAAGGGGATCGGATTGCTCGTGATGACATTATTCGCCGTTTGGTCGAAATGCAATATACCCGTAATGAACTTGAGTTTTTGCGTGGTACATATCGTATTCGGGGTGAAATTTTAGATATTTTCCCTGCGGAATCGGACCAGCATGCCATTCGTATTGAACTGTTTGATGACGAGGTTGATTCAATTCGTTGGTTTGATCCTTTAACTGGAAAAATGGTGCGTAAAGTGCCACGTATTACCATTTATCCAAAAAGCCATTATGTAACACCTAAAGATAATTTGCAGCGTGCAATTGGTACTATTCAAGAAGAACTCAAGGAACGCCAAGCTTATTTTAAGGCGCATGATAAATTACTTGAATTACAGCGCATTGAGCAACGTACACGTTATGACTTAGAGATGATGCAACAGCTAGGCTATACCAATGGCATTGAAAATTATTCACGGCATTTATCGGGACGTCCATCAGGCGAGGCTCCACCGACTTTATTCGACTATGTACCTGAAGATGCATTATTGATTATTGATGAGTCACATGTCACCGTGCCACAGATCGGTGCAATGTACAAAGGTGACCGTTCACGTAAAGAAAATTTGGTCAATTATGGTTTTCGTTTGCCAAGTGCATTGGACAATCGTCCAATGAAATTTGAAGAATGGGAAAGAATTGCGCCAACGACCATTTATGTCAGTGCCACACCTGCCAAATATGAACTGGAAAAATCAGAGCAAGTTGCTGAGCAAGTGGTGCGTCCAACAGGACTGATTGATCCTGAAATTGAAATTCGTCCTGTATTAACCCAAGTCGATGATGTTTTGTCGGAAATTAATATTCGCAAAGATTTGAATGAGCGTGTTTTAGTTACGACATTGACCAAACGTATGGCAGAAGATTTAACTTCTTATTTGAAAGAATATGGGATAAAAGTAGCTTATTTACATTCTGATATTGATACTGTTGAGCGTGTAAAAATTATTCATGAGTTGCGTTCAGGTGTGCATGATGTCTTGGTCGGGATTAACCTTTTACGTGAAGGTTTAGATATGCCAGAAGTGTCTTTGGTTGCTATCTTAGATGCTGATAAAGAAGGTTTTTTACGTTCTGAACGATCATTGATTCAAACCATTGGTCGTGCAGCACGAAATGTCAAAGGTAAGGCGATTCTATATGCAGATCGAATTACTGATTCGATGCAAAAAGCGATCGATGAAACGGAACGCCGTCGTAATAAACAAATTCAGTTCAATGAACAGCATGGTATCGTACCACGGAGTGCAGTACGTCAAGTGATCAAAGAGATTGATACAGGTGAAGTGTTAGATGACGATCAAATCGATGAAAAAATTATTGATCAAGCACAAGTGATGAATGCAGATGAGCGGCATTTATTGTCTAATCCAAAACTACTCGCCAAACACATTGCCAAGCTTGAAAAAGAAATGTTAAAAGCGTCGAAAGAATTACAATTCGAGCAGGCTGCTCGAATTCGTGATGAAATCGTGCGTTTAAAAGCCTTGATGTTACAATAGTCGAACTCAGCTTTACTTGGATTGTGGCTTTGATGGAATCAGAAGATACATAAAGCTACAATTTAAGCTTAAATTTATGATTATTTTAATAATTATTATTCTGAATAAATGTGAGGATAGCGTGTGAATTTAATCAAAAAAATACCCATAATCTGTCCTAAAAATAGCCAAATATTTTTACAGGGTATACTGTTGGCAAGTGTAGCAATGAGTTCATCATTGTATGCACAAGACCGTTCGCTACCCACTGTACCCCGTGTTGAATTAGATAAATATTTAGGGCTTTGGTATGAAATTGCACGTAAGCCATTATTTTATCAAAAAGATTGTCATAAAAATGTCACTGCACGTTATACCATTAATGAGTATGGTAATGTTGAAGTCGATAATCGTTGTCTCAATCGAGAGGGCAATGAATTACGCTCTTTGGGTGAAGGCTTTGTGAGTAATGCACCGTACAATTCTAAGATCAAAGTCAGTTTTTTACCCGAAACCATTCGTTGGATGCCTTTTGGGCGTGGCGACTATTGGATTTTAAAAATAGATCCGCAATATCAAATGGCACTGGTGGGTGAACCTAAGCGTAAATATCTTTGGGTTTTGTCACGTACACCACATCCTGACGAGCAAAAAGTCACGGAGTATTTACGTTATGCTCAAACCCTCGGTTTTAGTATCAAAGATTTAGTGCGCTCTGAGCAAACGCAACCTTAGTTTTAACTGAATTATTTATACTTGAATGCGCCATTATATGGGCATAAATATGCTTATAATACCTCTGTAAAATAAATGAGAGGTGATAGATGTTTAAAGGTGTTGCATTATCCATTTTGGCATCGATCACTTTTGGGGTTTTATATTTTTATAGTCAGTTACTTCATGTTTTTGATAGTCAGCAAACCTTTGGTTGGCGCATCATTTCTACTTTGCCTTTTTTAACAATTTTTATGTTTTATAGTGGTGATTGGCAGCATGTTAAAACCATTTACCAACGCATTATTGATCAACCAGCGCTATTACTCATTTTAATGATGACTTCAGCTTTAACCTGTTTTCAACTGTGGTTATTTTTATGGGGGCCGATGAATGGGCGCGGGCTACAAGTATCATTGGGCTATTTTCTATTGCCGCTGTTTTTGGTACTGATGGGGAGCGTCTTTTTTAAGGAAAAATTATCTAAGTTGCAAATACTGGCAGTACTGTGTGCAGGATTTGGTGTTGGACATGAAATTTGGCGTTTAGGCAGCATTGCATGGGAAACCATGGCAGTCGCAGTAGGTTATTCATTGTATTTCCTGATTCGTAAGCATATTCAAACGGATAATTTGGGTGGTTTTTGGTGGGATATTCTCATTTGTATGCCTGTCGCAATTTATTTGGTACAAATCGGGCATACGCCTTTTCTGATGTTTGCTGAGCGTTGGTATTTATGGCTTGTGGTGGCAGGTTTGGGTTTACTTAGTGCGATTGGTTTAGGCAGTTATATTTTAGCGAGTCGTTATTTGCCTTTGGTGTTATTTGGTTTGCTGAGTTATTTAGAGCCTGTGTTGTTGGCATTGGTCTCTTTGGCGTTGGGAGAAAATATAAGCCAAGATGAATGGTTAACTTATATTCCAATTTGGTGTGCAGTGGGGATATTGGCCATCGAAGGTAGTCTGCATTTGTATAAACAAAAGCGAAATGCGCAAAATTTAAAAAGAAATGTTGAAAACGTAGAGCAACGCCTTGGATAAAGTAGGTTAGGCTTTGTTATGGTAGATGTATTTAAATATGTGATTTGATGATTAAAATGAGAAATCATTAAAATAATGACGACTATTTTGTAAAATTATAATGAATATACAACAAAAAGTACTTTGCTTGATCAGCTTTCGATTCATTCTTTGACAGAATTCCATTACAATGTTGGGGTTTTTAAACTAAGTCTAGATATACATAAAATAGAGGACGTATCTGTGAGCAAAGACACTATCATCGCCCTACACGCAGAGCATCAAGGTCGTTGGAAAAACCGCGAAGAAATCGCGGAACGTATGATTGCTTTAATTGGGCAATTATACCGTGAAAAAAATATTGTCACTTCTGTTTACGGTCGTTCTTTAGTGAACCGTTCAGTGATTCAGATTCTTAAAACACATCGTCGTACACGTGTGTTAGATGTTGAACTTTCTGTCGTTCAAACTTTCCCAATTTTAGAAGCTTTGGCAAAAATTGAAAACATTGGTTCTGCTGAGGTTGACTTAGGTAAACTTGCAGTTGAATTTAAAGAAAAAGGCGGCGATGTTGACGCATTTGTTGCAAACGCTGTTCAATCATTAGCGGGTAATGCTGCATCTGTAGAACCGAAAGATGTTGTTCTTTATGGTTTTGGTCGTATCGGTCGTATTCTTGCACGTTTAATCATTAGTCAATCTGGTTTGGGTCGTGGTTTAAACTTAAAAGCAATCGTTGTACGTAAATCATCTGACGGTGACTTAGAAAAACGTGCGTCTTTATTACGTCGTGATTCTATTCATGGTCCATTTGCAGGTACAATTTCTGTAGATGAAGAAAATGAAGCAATTATTGCAAATGGTAACTTCATTAAAGTGATCTATGCATCTAGCCCTGCTGAAGTAGATTACACAGCATACGGTATCGAAAATGCATTAGTGATTGATAACACAGGTAAATGGCGTGACAACGACGGTCTTGCACAACATTTACAATGCCCAGGTGCTGCACGCGTGATTCTGACTGCACCAGGTAAAGGTGACATGAAGAACGTTGTATTTGGTGTGAACCAAGCAGATATCTTAGATGAAGACAAAATCATCTCTGCTGCAAGCTGTACAACCAATGCAATTACACCAACATTAAAAGTATTGCATGACAAATACACCGTGATTAATGGTCATGTTGAAACAGTTCACTCGTTCACAAACGATCAAAACTTAATTGACAACTACCATAAAGCTGATCGTCGTGGTCGTGCTGCAACATTAAACATGGTCATCACTGAAACTGGTGCTGCTAAAGCCGTTGCGAAAGCATTGCCTGCACTTCAAGGTAAATTGACAGGTAACTCTGTACGTGTGCCTACACCAAACGTTTCGCTTGCGATCTTAAACTTAACTTTGGATAAAGAAGTTGATCGTGAAGAAGTGAATGAATACATTCGTCAAATTTCAATCAATTCAAACCTTCAAGGTCAAATTGGTTATACAAATTCGACAGAAGTTGTATCGTCTGACTTTATTGGTTCACGTACTGCGGGTGTGTTTGATGCGCAAGCAACGATTGCTTCAGGTAACCGTTTAACTGCATACATTTGGTACGATAACGAAGTGGGTTATAGCTGCCAAGTATTGCGTATTGCTGAACAAATGGGCGGCGTAAGCTATCCAAAAGTTCCTGCTGAAACAAATGCTTAATTTGTAAATTAGCACTAAAAAAGAGTTTCTACGGAAGCTCTTTTTTATATCATTAGAATGAATGTAATTACATTAAAAAACTTTTGATCAATCATTTTAAATAAAAAGGAAATATGATGAAAAATATTATTGCTATGATAATGCTTGGCGGAGTGGGTTTTACAACGTTCTCTCATGCAGCTGCAAATACAACTTTGGATTTAACTCCATATTTACAAGATCGTTTTGAAAATAATTGTGCGGTTCGGTCAGATTACGATTTGCATAAAGCCACTACAGAGGGTCAAGAAATAGTACAAATTCTAAAAAAACAAGTCACTAAAGAAGAGTTTGAAGAGCATCAAACCTATACTAAAACGATTTATACCCTTAAAAATACCGTTTACCAAGGTTTAACTGTAAAGAAAATTGAATTTTCATGGGGGAAATCTCGTACTTTAAGTGAATTTTTATATTTCGATCTTTCTACACCAGCGGCAAAACAACAATTTAATAAAATTAAATGGAATAAAAATCAACAAGCAGAAGGAGCAGGCTTAGTGATTGCTAAAGATGGTAAGCTTACAACAGTACAATGTTATTGGTCTGAAGTATTTCACTAAAACAAGGCTCCCATTATTTATAATGATGAATAATGGGGTAAAGTAAAAAATGAATATAATTAGATTGTTTTATGCACAAATAGACATTTTATACACACAATAAAACGATAAAAATATCACATTTATGGATAAAATAATGATAAGTAAAACAAATGTTGAATTTAAGGATAAATTTTGCAAATTAAGCATATTGTCGGTGGTCTATTTTTTATTGTCTGTGCTGCAATTTGCGGTGTAGCCATTGCGATTTGGGTATTTAAAAATTTTAATATTTACATTCCACTTGAAAACCAAGCCGTCAATATCGACTTGAAAGAACCTTTACAAGCCAAAGTTAAAATTCATGAGGCTTTAGATGTCGATGTGACGGGACGTGTGAATGCAGAAATTCCAATTAATGAAAATTTAAATTTACCTGTAACACAGGCTCTTACACCTCATGTGTATTTTGATAATATTGTTCCAATTCAAACCACAATTCCTGTTAAGGAAGTGTTGAAAGTCGACCAAAATATGCCGATTGACACTAAAGTTCAGGTTAGAGTGATGGGGCGAGATATTACTTTACCATTGAAGGGGATTATTCCCATTAAAATTGAGGTGCCGATTGACCTGCAAGTGCCTTTAAATCAAAGAGTACATTTAAAGTTTGATGCCCCTGTACGGACAGTGCTCAAAGAAAATTTGAATATTCCATTGCAAGCGACTTTAAAAACCAATATCCCGATCCAAGGACATCTCAATGTACCAATCAAATCAAGTTTGGATGCAACTGTAGATGTAAAAAATACTCTGCCTGTAAAAATTCAAAAGGGTGATTTAAAAATTCCTTTAAATAGTATTCGACTTTCTCAACATGAAACAGAAAATATCAAAGCTGTAAGTCCAGCTCCTGAGTCTGCAAAGGAGTAAGTCCATGGCTGTGTTTTTGACTGTGCGTAATTTGCTGATCAGCTTTATTTTGATTGTGCTATTGGTGGCGGCTTTATTTTGGCTGTATTTAAATATGCAAGCATCTTTGCAGGTTTCAGCTCACAATGCAGAAATTCAACTCTCTAATGAGTTACCTACACAAATTCATGTCGGCAATTATTTAGAAACCCAAGCCATGGGGCAATTAGATACGGAATTGGATATTGACCGTAAGCTTCAATTACCTTTAAAAGGGCGTTATGCAGCAGATTTAAGTTTTGTGGTGGAAACGCCAATTTCAGTAGATATTGATTATCAAACTAGTATTAAAATTAATACCATCATGCCTTTAGATGCTACAACAGATTTAATTTATCAAAGTAAATTATTACCAAAATTTCCAATCAAGGTGGATATCCCGATACAACTTGATGTGCCATTTCATCTTAAACGAACGTATCAATTACCGATTAAGATTATGTTTAGCGGGCAAGTTTTTTTTGAATTTAATGAGATGTTAAATGTTTATGTGAAGCATAAATTTAAACCTATGTTAAATATTAATGACCCAATGACCATGAAAAAAATCGCCAAATTCAATGCAACGATGTACAACAGTAAACGCCAATCATTGGCAGATTTAGATTTACAGATCAATTTGCCTGTAAAAAATATTCACCCATAACTGAGTCAAAATCACAACCAATACGCCCTTACTAATCGAGGGGTATTGGTTGTTTTAAGATATTGAACATGATTTAGGCTTTAAAGAGCGCTTGGATTTGATCTTGAATAGGTGTTGTTTTACGTCCAATTAAATTTTCTAAATCTTGGCTTTGACTATACATTGCACCTTTTGCTGTTTGCACATCTGCATCCACAATGACATCCACCAAAGCAGGAGCTAAACCTGCAGCATTTAAGGCTTGGGTATAATCTTGCGCACTGATATTTTGATAGCTGACAGGTCTATTTGCTGCTTGCGAAATATAGCTTGCAAGATCTGTTAATGTAAAACTTGCTGAGCCTGCTAATTCATAAGTTTTATGGTCATGTCCGACACTTGTCAAAACTTTGGCAGCAGCTTCAGCATAATCTTCGCGGGATGCTGAACTGATTTTTCCATTTTCTGCACTGCCATAAAGTATGCCTGATTCAGCAGTGTGTTGCACATTTGCTAAATAGTTTTCACTATACCAATTGTTTCTTAAAAATGTGAAAGATAAACCACTTTCACGGATCAATTGTTCAGTTTCACGATGTTCTTGCGCTAAACCGAGCGGATTGCTATCGGCATTTAACAAACTTGTATATGCAATATATTGAACATTGGCTTGTTTGGCTGCATCGATGATCGCTTTATGTTGTGGTGTGCGGCGACCAATTTCATTGGCAGAAATCAGTAATAATTTATCGATACCAATTAAGGCAGGTACCAGTGTTTCAACGTGATCATAATCAAAATGACGAAGTTCAATGCCTTGATTTTTTAAATCTTGAGCTTTTTGTTGGTTACGCACCAAAGCCACAATATTTTCAGCTTGTGTGTGTTGAAGTAATGCCTTGATGACTAAGGTACCGAGTTGACCAGTTGCGCCTGTAACTGCAATTTTCATATTTTCACCATTTTAGTTGTGTGTTTTTTAAACTTGGTGATATGATCTTAAACCTATAACTAACAAATTGTAAGTACGTACCTAAAAGTAAGTTATTTACCAAATGGAGAGATTTTGATGAGCGCTTATGGTCATAGTGATTTGATTGGTGAAGTTTTATCCAGTGAATGTCCTTCCCGTGAAATTTTAGAGCATGTGACAAGTAAGTGGGCTGTGCTTATTTTAAAGAGTTTAAGTGAAGGGGTATTGCGTTTTAGTGAACTGCGTAAGCGTATAGAAGGGGTGAGTGAAAAAATGTTGGCACAAACACTGAAAACTTTGGAACAAGATGGGTTTATTTTGCGGACGGTTTATCCTGAAGTGCCCCCCAAAGTAGAATATCAATTGACTTTCTTGGGGGCACAAGTGGCTGAAAAGTTAAATTATTTGATTGCGTGGATTGAGCGTAATTTACCCGAAATTTTGCAGAATAAACAAAACCTTGTCCAAGCCTGAGTACATTCATATTGCGCTCTATTCGTTTATTTAACTAGTATATGCTGCAAGTGATAACGTTTATTTTTTAAAGCTGCGTATCGGATTGCCACGTTCAATCAAAGCATGCTGCTGATGTTGTGCTTGCTTCTGATTTTCTTTGGTGCTTTCACTATGCTGTTGAAGTTTGAGCATAATCAGTTCTTTCGCTAAACGTTTGTTGGCATGTTGACTGCGCTCAGACATGACTTTTACGCTGATGCCAGATGCAATATGTGTGGCATGAACAGCAGAATCGGTGGTATTGACATGTTGTCCACCTGCACCTGAGGCGCGACAAGCTTGGAAGTGAATCATGTCATCCGTAGGAAGTTGTTGTGGTGTGTCAAATTGACTAATGCCCACAAACCAGTTTTTACGTTTATGCTGTGGACGAATTTTACTTTGAAATGTCCATTGAATTGTACCAAGCCATGTATTTAACCATATTTGTGCATCTTCAGGAACATCACATAATATAGAAGAATAACCCTGTTGGGTTTCATTAGATTCAAGGATTTCAAAAGCTATTTTTTGATTTTTTGCTTCTTTTTGCATTTCTTGAAGCGTGTATTTTACAGCAAGCTCACATTCTGCAGGTCCAAGTGCAGCACTTATTTGCACGATCGGCAATCTTTTTTCCTTATCAGTATGAATTTTCATTGGCGATTTTACGCACAATTAAATGTGCTGTCAAAATAGAGTTGGAAAGTGAGCAATGGTGTAAATTTAATCTTATGAAATCATTTGAAAATGCAAATTATGCATGCGAGCTAAACTGTATTTGTATGAATTTAAGAAATTTATGTCTTAACTTTCATAAAATGAATCAAATTTAAGGTTTTGCTGAATAATACTATTCGAGAATTTTTTCAAAATATGGCAGAATATGCGGTTTTAAAGATTTTAGAGGATTGGCAGCATGCGCTTTGTTGATGAAGCAGTCATTACCGTAGAGGCTGGCGACGGTGGCAATGGCGTAGCTAGTTTTCGCCGTGAAAAGTTCGTACCGTTTGGTGGTCCAGATGGTGGTGATGGTGGTCGTGGTGGTAGCGTTTATATCGAAGCCGATGACAACACCAGTACACTTGTAGATTATCGTTATACCCGTAGATTCCGTGCTGAGCGCGGTAAGAATGGTGCGGGTGCAAACTGTGCAGGTCGTAGTGGTGAAACAGTTACGCTAAAAGTACCTGTAGGAACAACCATTGTTGATACTGAGTCAGGCGATATTATCGGTGACTTGGTTGAAAATGGTCAAAAAGTTTTGGTTGCACAAGGGGGTGATGGTGGTTTAGGCAATACCCATTTCAAATCATCAACCAACCGTTCTCCACGTAAGTGTACACATGGGATCAAAGGCGAGTTTCGTGAAATTCGTTTAGAGCTGAAAGTATTGGCAGATGTAGGTTTACTGGGTATGCCAAATGCGGGTAAATCGACGTTTATTCGTGCAGTATCGGCAGCGAAACCAAAAGTTGCAGATTATCCATTTACCACGATGGTGCCAAATTTAGGCGTAGTCGATGCAGATAGTCATCGCTCATTTGTTATGGCGGATATTCCAGGATTGATCGAAGGTGCGGCAGAAGGTGCAGGTTTAGGGATCCGTTTCTTGAAACACTTGGCACGTACACGTATTTTATTACATATCGTAGATGTGCAGCCAATTGATGGTTCTGACCCTGCTTATAATGCTAAAGCAATTTTGGAAGAATTGAAAAAATTCTCTCCGACATTGTCAAAGTTACCGATTGTGTTGGTGCTGAATAAACTTGACCAAATCGCTGAGTCTGAACGAGAAGAATGGTGTAATCACATTCTTACAGAATTACAGTGGGATGGACCTGTATTTAAAACTTCAGGCTTAACGTCTGAAGGGACAAAAGATGTTGTGTATTACTTAATGGATCAAATCGAACAACAACACGAACGTGAAGTTGAAGATCCTGAATATGCAGCAGAAATCAAAGCTTTCCGTGATCAGCTTGAAGCTGAAACACGTGAGCAAACAATTGCTGCAAAAGAAGCTTATCGTGAAATGCGCCGTCAACAACGCCTTGCAGGCATGTTGGGTGATGACGACGAAGATGACGATGGTGATGATGGCGAAATGGAAGTGTATTACGTACGTTAAGCAAACGTACAACTGAGGACAAGATGATAGAAGTGGTAGATGGGCAACGTCAGCTCAAGGCTTTAAAACGTATCGTTGTTAAAATCGGATCATCTTTACTCACAGCGAATGGGCAAGGTTTAGATTTGGATGCTATTTCGCATTGGGCGAAACAAATTGCAGATTTACACGATGCAGGACATGAAATTATTCTCGTGTCATCAGGTGCTGTGGCTGAAGGTATGGTTCGCATGAAGCTAGAGAACCGACCCACCGATCTACCCAGTCTGCAAGCTTGTGCTGCCATTGGTCAAATGGGTTTAATCCAAACGTGGTCAAGCGTTTTGGAAAATCATGCCATTCAAACTGCGCAAGTGTTACTGACCCATGATGATTTGGCAGATCGTCGTCGTTATTTAAATTCATGTGATGCTTTACAACATCTGATTGATTGGCGTGTGATTCCCGTGATCAATGAAAATGATACGGTTTCTACCGATGAAATTCGCTTCGGGGATAATGACACGCTTGCGGCAATGGTTGCAGGGCAAGTGCATGCGGATTTACTGATTATCTTAACCGATCAGCAAGGGATGTTTGACTCTGACCCTCGTTCTAATCCAAATGCAAAATTGTTCCATACAGTTCGTGCAATGGATGAATCGCTGTTTGATATGGCAGGCGGTGGTGGTAAGTTTGGTCGTGGTGGTATGTTGACCAAAGTACGTGCGGCACGTTTGGCTGCAAAATCAGGCTGCCCAACTTTAATTGCCAGTGGTGAAAGTGACAATGTACTTGCTCGTTTAATGTCGGGTGAGTTGTTGGGTACTTTATTCATCACCGATGATGATCGTGTCACTGCACATCAACAATGGCTCGCAGCACATTTGCAAACAGCAGGGCGTTTGGTTTTGGATGATGGTGCTGTTAAAGCCATCAAAGAAAATCATCGTAGTCTGTTACCTGTAGGTGTAAAAGCGGTAGAAGGGCATTTTGATCGTGGTGATGTAGTTGAATGTGTCGATACACTTGGACATCGTGTTGCGGTGGGGCGTGTGAATTTTAGTTCTCGTTCGGCTGAAATTGTGAAAGGCTTAGCTTCAGATAAAGTCCATCAGGTGTTAGGTGAAGCACGTTCTTTGGAAATGATTCATCGCAATCATATGGCGATTTATTAAAACCTATTGTCTTAAAGATATGATTAAGGCTTGATTCTGTAAGGAGTCGAGCCTTATTTGATTTAATTAAGCCAATTTCATTTTATTCTCCAAACTGGGTAACTGTGTATCCTCACCCACCATAAATTTATAATCTGCCAAACTTAACATCTCTAAATCCTCAATGCTATTGCCATAAGCATAAATTTTATCATATTGATCTAGATCATATTTTTCTAAAATTCTAAGTTTCTTTTGTTCGCTACTACAATCAAGTGTGGAATAATTCCCCGTATATTTTCCAGCAACGATTTCTGTTTGAGTACAGATCAAATCAATATCTAGTAGATGACAAATGACTTCTAAGTAAATATCGACAGAAGCCGAAACTAAAACAATATGATCACCTTGTTCTCGGTGCTCTAATAACTGTTGATAAATTTTAGCATCGAGCTGTCCCATCAACTGATAGGCATATTCTTCAGCAATATCTTGAATTTCTGAAGCCTTGGCATCTTTAAACATGGCTTTAAATAACTTATTTCGCATTGAGTGTGCTGGGTAAATATTTAAATAATAAGCCTGAATCCAAGGTAAAATTTTAATGCCTTGTTTGACGATGTGACGCTTTTTTAAAGCATAGAAAATGAACCCTGTGAAGCTGTCTTTTTTGCACAAGGTTCCATCAAAATCAAATAAAGCTAATCTCTTATACGTTTTGCGCGTTGCATGCATGTTTCATAGCGTCCATTTACACGACTTGCATACCAGTTGGTATTGTAATCACGACTGAGTTTAGGGCCTGAAATCACCACTTCAGGCATGATTGCATACATTGGCTCTTTGCCTGTTTTCTCTTTATACAGTTTTGAAATAGCAATATAAGTTTGCGTTTTTTCAAAGCCTTTTTCTTTCTCTTTTTTTAGGTCATTACGTAACTGACGCGGTGTTACTAAAATATTATTTTTCGCAAATAAACTGATAATGGTTTTTTCAGTCGTGGTTGTTGCTGCCCGAGGGTTGCCATTTTTATCATAAGAGAGTAAATCACCATCTAAAGCTAAATCAGCATCGGCAAGTTTATCAACCATTTTTTGAAAAGCAGCATTTCGACTTGAATACATACCTGAATTGTAGTCAGCAAAACGATAAATCGCTTTATCATAATCTGCAGGGTATAACATGAGACGATGAATGCCATAATATAAACCGCCATATTCTGTATAGAGGTCATCACGTAATTCATTGGTGCTCATACTACTGCGTTTGTTATCTTTTGCATAATTGATATGGACTTGCATTGAACCCAATGTGGTGATTGGATTCATTTTTTCACCAATATCTTGTCCCACCAATTTTGCTGCACCTGTTAAAGCACTGACATGATAATGCTTGGCCATATACGCAAAAATTTCACGATACAACACGTCTAAGTCTTTTTCAGTTCTGACTTTACGCATTTGTTTGAGATAGTTGTCTTCAGGTGTTGGTTGGGTTTTGAGAACTTGTTCAAAATAAGTGGCAACGGTACCACCAATCGTTTCACCGAGTTTATCTTCAAATTTTTCATTTAAACGCGTTGTGACTTCTTTTACAGCTTTGTCGCCTAAGCCTGGTACAACAGGATTGGCAACAAAATTTGATTCCTGATCAACGACGGCGATCATGGTACAAACATTGTCTTTGGTAGTTGGAATATTGAGTTCTTGGGAAATATCAAACATATCTTTTGCCCAAGACTCACGGTTTTGGACACGATTAGGAATTAATTTTCGGATTTGCTCGCTTTCAAGTTGTGGCTCATCATCGCCAAACCATGAGCCTTTCCCACATGCAATCAGACTGATGGAAATTGATAAGATACTGAAAGATTTAATAAAAGTTTGCGATAAACTGGAATTTTTCATAGCGATGAAAATGCACTCAGAAAGAGATGAGCTAAATAGGTTCTAGCAGTATACTATGTCGAATGAAAAATGTAAGAAAATATATGTATAACAATTTTGAATGAAACTCAGAAGCGAAATATGTATTCAAATAAATTTCACATGCGTGATTGTATGAGAAACCAATCTTTAATTTGTATGTATCACATTGAAAAAATAATATCATGGTTTTTATTTAATGATTGCTTCTGCGGTACATGATGCTGTCATCATAAGCACTGAGAACTTTTAAAACTTGCCCATGACTAGTGTGTAAAATCGCTTGTTGATCTGTATAAGTCGTGCCATCTTTGGCTTTTGCCATTTGGTTCGCAGGAGGAATCAGTAGCCAAGTTTCTTGGTCTTTGAGTAATGGGTGTAGTAATAAACTCAACTCAGTACCTTTCGGGTAGTCAATTCCACCTAAATGCATTTCATTGGCAAGCGTACCATTTTCTATACCCAGCACTTTATGATGTGTATCTAAATAGACTGTAGCCCATTCTAAGGACATATTTTTATAGTGGGTGATTGGATTTTTAATCTGCCACAGATCTCGGGCGATGAAGCCATCGGGATATTTCGGATATTGACTGCGTTGAATCTCTGCTTGAGCTTGCAAAGTGATGTGTTTCAGTTTGACAGGATGGGCCAAAGCGCAATATTCCAAACCTGAAATATTAGCTTTTTCATCTAAATAGACTTTTATATAATTTTCGAGCTTACATTGCCAACCTTCGACTTGATCTGTGCCTTTACCACGTAAAGTAATTGAACGATCATCAAACATTTCTAACTCAAATCCTCTTGGGATTTGTACATTATCAATTTGAAAATTGCCAAAAGCCACAGGGGTAGGAAAAGTCGCTTCACGAAATGAATTTAAATTGTTGGGTTCGAATAAATACAGCTCTGTGCCTGTAGGCATGGGAATGCCTAAAATGGTTTGTGGTGCAGTCAGCGTTTTATAGGTTGCTTCATGTTCAGTTTGACTTTCACGTTTTGCTGTTTCAACTAAAAAAGCGAGTCCAAACGCAAGCACTACACATAAACAACTACTGACAAATAAAGACTGTATAAAAATATTGCCATTTTTAAGTTTTATACGGCATTGTTTACTGAACACTAGTCCAATGGCAAATAGGCAAAAAACCAAACTGCCAATTGCTGCAACTAGAAAAATCCACAAATATGCAAATGAAAAAGGAATCATAAATAGATGGGCATGATGCAGGAAATCTGATGATCATCCTGCATAGATTTAAGGGATTAATCAAATATTTTATGAATGGCTTGGAAAGGTAAAGTCACCACATCAAATGCGACAGCAAATGGGAATAACATCAGTTTATTTGCGGCATTGCTGCTTGCTTGAGAATAGTCCTTTTCCTGTGTTTGCGTATAAATACTAATGCGATAAGGTTTACTCAAGGCTTTGAAAGAGTCACGGTTGCTTGCAGCAGGGTAGACCACACCTGCGAGTTTAATATCGAAACAAAAACGTTGTGCCTTTAAGCGCTGATCACTTGAGTTGGTACATTCTTTGGCACCATTTTCAATGAAAAACTCTCGGTCAGCTTTGCTGACATCTTCAGCGAGTTTGATATAAGACAGATCCAATGAACCTGAAAAATTTCCATCATTTTTTGCTGAATAAAAGTCGAGGGAACGGGTGACTTGAATGTTTTTCGGGTCAAGGGCTGAGATGACTTTAGCAAATTTTGCACCGCCGTGTGTAAGGACATAGTTATATTGTTGACCCACAATGACAATGCTGTCTTGTGGAATGTTGGGGAGTGCTTGTGCAGGCTTTCCAAAAGCAACAACATAGTCATTAATTAAGACATTTTTAACAGTTTTGGTGCGAATGCCATCATCTTTATCAAGAAGGGTTGCTGTTGCACAGCCTGTTAAAATGCTAGATGTGCCAAGTGCAAGTGCAACAAGAGAATTTTGGATCAACTTCATTATATTATACTCATCAGTTTGTTCTAACCTATTTATAGCAGCTCATGGTGAATGAAATAAGTTTGAAAGATGCCAAAATTTGCTATAAATAAGCCAGTTTTGAGCATTTTTTATCAATTTCTTGGCAAAAGATATGATTTTGTCTCTGGCTGTTCATATGTTTATTGCATCAAAGTACAATAACGATATTGATGCTTTTGTTTGTCATACGATCTTTTTGTGGGTGGAAGTGGTCAATGATTTTCAAAAAATTTTCAAAGGCTATTCAATCAAATTTTTGATGTCGTTGCGATGTTTCTATAATGCATTTTTATTTTCATCGTGTGAAAGCTTAGGATATTTTAAAACTATTTTTTATTGTGATAGCAGCAATAAAAACCCTGTAGAGATTTAAAAGCATTTTCTATTTTTTAGATGAGGAAAATTGACGTAATCAATCGAAAAAACGAAAATATTCATTGTATTTTTAGGCTAAGATTCTTATCATTGCCTGCTTGTTTGCACGATCAGCGGAATTGAACCTTGAGTAATTTTCTTACCGAACACCTGATACATCGTGATGAAGATTTTATGGTGATCGCAAAACCAGCAGGTATACTCACAGTTCCCGGAAAAACAGCAGATTTACAAGATTGTGTGATCAATCGCTTATTAAAAATAGAACCCAAAACTTTACTGATCCATCGTTTAGATCGTGATACTTCAGGCATTTTAGTGTTTGGACTGTCTAAATGGGGGCAAAAAAGCATTTCTCGTCAGTTCCAAGAACGCCAAACCTCAAAAACCTATCAAGCTGTTGTGGCTGGACATTTACAAGGTCAAGGGATCATCGATGTCCCTGTGGTGTATGATCCAAGTCGTCCTCCTTTACATATTGCTGACCCTGAGCACAATAAACCTGCCATTACTGAGTGGCAGGCAATAGAACATTTTGAAATACAAGAACAGCCTGTCACGCGTGTCAAATTAACACCGATTACAGGACGTTCTCATCAACTGCGTGTACATTTACAGTTTTTAGGTCACCCCATTATTGGTGACACGTTATATGCAACAGTTGAGCAACAAGCGCTCATGCCACGTCTGTGCCTACACGCAGAACAGCTGCGCTTTCATCATCCTAAAACAGAGGAGCCTGTACAATTTCATTGTCCTGTGCCTTTTTAGGTTGTTTTATTAATCAAGATTGAAAATGCTCATTATTTTAGTGGGCTTTGTGTCAAAAAGTATTGCGTAATGGGGTAAAACTTTGTTCAAATATTCTCCTGATTTGAGCAACTGTTTTCAGTCCTAACATGAGATAAAGGTGGAAAAATTGCAACAATTTGCTATAGGTCAACGTTGGTTATCTGATACAGAAACAGAACTTGGTTTAGGTGTTTTAATTGACGTTGATGAGCGTTCAATTAGCATTCTCTTTCCCAAAAGTGACGAAACACGTGTTTATGCACGCAACAACGCGCCTTTATCTCGTATTGTTTTTAATGCAAATGATGAGCTGCAAGATCAAGAAGGCGTGACTTGGACTGTCGAGTCGGTTGAAGATCGTCATGGTGTATTGCGATATAATGTGATTCGCACACTTGCGGACGGTACACAAGAACGTAAATCACTCAATGAAACCCGTATTGGGGCATCTATTCAGCTTTCAAAACCGCTTGATCGTTTGCTTGCGAGCCAAGTCGATTATAAAGAATGGTATGACTTGCGCATCGAAGCCATGCAAATGCAAGCCAATATGCAAAATTCTCCTTTACGTGGCTTGATTGGCGCACGTGTCGGGTTGATTCCACATCAGCTTTATATCGCCCATGAAGTCGGTAAACGTTTTGCACCGCGTGTCTTACTTGCCGATGAAGTGGGTTTGGGTAAAACCATTGAAGCAGGTTTGATCATTCACCAACAACTAAAAACGGGTCGTTCTGAACGTATTTTGATTTTGGTGCCTGATTCATTGCAATATCAGTGGATGATTGAAATGCGCCGTCGTTTCAATTTGAATTTTTCATTGTTTGATTTGACGCGTACTGCTTCGATCAAAGAACATGATCCTGAACTCAATCCATTTCTCACTGAACAATGCATCATTGCCTCTGTTGACTTGATGATCGACCATGATGATTTGCGTGAGCAAGCGATTGAAGCAGGTTTCGATTTACTTGTGGTCGATGAAGCACATCATTTGATGTGGAGCGAAGAAGAAGGTGGTAATGACCGTTACGACCTTGTTGAAGAATTTGCCGAAAAAACCGCAGGTGTTTTATTGTTAACCGCAACACCTGAACAATTGGGTGTAGAAAGTCACTTTGCACGTTTACGCTTACTTGATCCACAACGTTTTAGCTCGCTTGATCGTTTCTTAGATGAAGAAGAGCAATATCATCATACTGCGAAAATTGCAGAAGCATTGATGTCTGATCTGCCGCTTGAGGCTGAACATTTGGCTGCGGTAGAGACTTTACTTGGTCATGCGATTGAAGATCAACCTGAACAACGTTTCCGTGCCATTCATGAGTTGTTAGACCGTCATGGAACAGGGCGTATTTTATTCCGTAATACCCGTGAAGCAATTCAAGGTTTCCCTGGTCGTGACTGTCAACCTGCGCCACTTCCTGCACCAGAAAATTGGTCGAAAGATGGTAAATTACGTGAACAAATGTGGCCTGAAGAAGCTCAACTTGATGGGGCTTGGATGGAAACTGACCCACGTGTAATGTGGTTGATGGAGCGTTTACGTACAGATTTAAAACATAAAAAAGTATTGCTAATTGCACGTAGTGGCCCTGTGGTTGAAGCTTTGGAAAATGCTTTACGTATCCATGCTGGGATTCGTACTGCGATGTTCCATGAAGGTATGAGCCTACTTGAGCGTGATCAAGCCGCAGCTTATTTTGCTGAAGATTCTTATGGTGCACAGATTTTACTTTGCTCTGAAATTGGTTCAGAAGGACGAAACTTCCAGTTTGCTTCAGATTTAGTCTTATTTGATTTGCCTGCAAACCCAGATGTACTCGAGCAGCGTATTGGTCGTTTAGACCGTATTGGTCAAGAAAACCGTATTCAAATCCATGTGCCTTATTTACTCGGTACCGCACAAGAGCGTATGTTCCGTTGGTATAATGAAGCATTGAATATTTTCAGTAATATTTCACCAACTGCACAAACCTTACAAGAAAACTTTATTGTTGACCTTAAAGATTGTTTATTGACCGATAAAGGTCAAGCATTTGAAGATTTACTTGAAGCTGTAAATGTACAACGTCAAGCGCTTGAAGATGAACTGCAAGAAGGGCGTGACCGTTTGCTTGAGTATAATTCTTGTCGTCCAATGGTAGCACAAGAGATTGTCAATGCACTTGAAGATTACGATGATAATACCTTATTGCCAATGTTTATGAAGCGCTTTATGGCATCTACAAACATTGATTTTGATGAGCAAAGCAATGGCACGGTGATCATCAAGCCAACGGATCAAATGCAAGTGCAAGGCTTAGACATTGATGAAGAAGGGATGACCGTTACTTTCTACCGTGACCAAGCACAAATTCGTGAAGATGCACAATACATCACTTTAGAGCATCCATTTACTGAAAGCGTGATGGAAATGATCCGTACACAATCTTTTGGTAGTACCAATGTTGCTGTGCTTAAATCAGCGGCTTTACCACAAGGTTCAGTTCTGCTTGAAGTGTGGTTTAAAGTTGATGTTGTTGCACCTAAGGCCTTGAATTTACCTTCAAGTTTGCCAAAGCAGTTGATTCGCGTATTGTTAAGTGAAAAAGGTCAGGATCTATCCAATAAAATCGCGCCTGAAATTTTAAAACCTTATTTACATCATTTAGATAGTAATAGTTGTCGTCAAGTGGTGAAAGCACGCCGTGAAGTGATCGAACAGCGTTATGCACAGGCACTTGAGCTTGCTAAAGGTGCATTACCTGAGCTGAAACAACAAGCCAAAGAAATTTATGGCAGTAAATGGCAATACGAGATTGACCGTTTGACTTATTTAAAACAGTTCAATCCAAGTATTCGTGAAGATGAAATTAGCCGTTTGCAAAAACTGCAAAAAGAAGGTTTAGACTTACTTGAAGGCTTGGCTGTAACGCCAGAAGCGATCCAAGTATTGGTTGTGGTTAAGCCTTAATTCTATCGGATTGATCAATGATCTAAAAAGCTCCTTCGGGAGCTTTTTTATTTTTCATCGACGATGAGTATAAATAGTCGATCTATAGTGACTGATGATTTAGAGTTTTATAAAAAAGCCCTGCATGGTGCAAGGCTTTTCAATAATATAAGAACGAAATTAATGATGATCGTGATCATGTTTATGTGTATGAAATTCTTCATTTTTACGGAAACGTAAATAATTTTCGAATTGTTCACAATATTCATCATAATTGTCTTCTAACATCATTTGAAACTGTTGAAGAATATAAGACATCACTTGTTCTTTCGCATCACGCATTTCGTTGCCATCTTTAAAGGTATTGGCTGCTACCCAAGTGTTAAAGCGGGCAGTACCAAACAACATCGCTGCACTCACTTGTCCACGTAACTCATTTGGATCAGGCTTTTGCCCTTTAGGCGGACGACAAAACTCATTGGCTTGTTTAATAAATTCGTCAGCACGCTCAAAAAAAACCGCATTTAACGCTTCTTCTTCGGTGACATCCGTAGCATCAATTTTTTGAGACATGAAAATTTCCACAACAATGATTTAAATATGACAGCATTATAGGATAATCTTACGATTAAACGAAATGTTTCACTTCATCTTCAGGTGGATTCATATATTCATCAAAATTGTTGGCATATTCATCAAAATTGTCTTCAAGCATCAGTTGATATTGTGCTAAAAAATAACTCAAAACTTGTTCTTTATTGGCTTTTAAATCTTCAGCTTTACTATAACCACATGCAGTTAGCCAAATATTAAAGCGAGCATTGGCATACATCAATGAAGCACTGACTTTAGAGGCTGATGTTGCAAATTCTTCATTATCTGTATTGTCTGAAAGTTCATTGGCAAGGGCAATAAATGCATCTGCACGTTCATAAAACTGTTCATCGGCAACGCTTTCAACAGGTTCTAATAAACCATCAAAATCATTTGAATTTTCAGCCATTTTAAAATTTCTCAATTACTTGTATGTATAAGCGAACTATAGCATACTTAAAATAGCCTAAGTAATTAAATCAAGCTTTTTAAGGATTTCTCATGCAAGATGCAATCGCAGTACAAAGTTTAAAAAGTGACATTGCTTTATTACGTCAAAATATTTGGCCACCTGTGGATTTGGCAAATGTTGAAGGTTTACCGATTTATTATGGTTCTAAACAACAAGTTGCAGATTATTATCAACAATGGACAGGTTTGATTGAACGTGCACAGGATTTGTTTCAACCCTTTATGGAAGATGAAGTCCTAGATGCCATTCATCTGCCCAGTCATTTAAATTTACCCTTATTTTTCTTTCATGTAGACCGTATACGCATCAATAAAACACGTGCTAAAGAGTCAAAAACCTTTCGTGGTCTTGCCAGTTTAATGGAAAAATGCGGGCAGTTTGAGCCTGAACAAGTACTTGCGATGAAGCAATGGTTAGAAAGTGATGACACGGCTGCATTGGTTGCACATCGTGAATTTATTGATTTACGTACTTATATTTTCCAACATGGACAAACAGAATATACACGCACGCGTTTTTATGTGAATGGTTTAGTGCTCAGCACAGAGCAGCATTTTGAATTGGTCGACGCACGTGATAAACCAAGAAAACAGCGTAATGATAGCTATAGTGACCCTTTAGCAGACAACAATACTTGGAAGGTTTTTGGGAAATATCGCTAGGTATATTGTCCCAATCATGACCAAAAAGGCTGTGTCGCTGAAAAATGCGATAAATCTTGTGCAGTTTGTTCTAATAAACGTTGTTCACGTGCAGCAAGCCAACCGATTGCAAACCATGCTTTAGGCTCTTGTTGCACAATGTTTTTAAAGACATTTTCAGCAACGATTACATCATTATATTGACCTAAACTTTCCTGTACAGGTTTAAGCGCTTTAAGATATTGATTCACTTTTTTAGGCGGATAAATTGATGCCATAAACTCAATACTATAACGCAGACGTTTTAAACGTTTACGGGTACGATGACGCTCATCAATACTTAAATCTAAATAATGTTGTGCATCCTGCATAATTTGTTGATGTAGTTTATTGATCTCTTTTCTAAATTTTTTCTTTAAATTTTCTTTGTTTGTTTGATGTGTATCTTCATTGATAAATTGAATGAGAGATAAAATCAACAGATTAAACGGCGTGGACTGAAATACCATCTCTAAGTGAGCGCTATTTTCATTTATATCTTGTGGTCGTTCAATATCAGGAGCACCTGCTGCTTTGAGTTGCGGGCATAATTCTTCTTCAATCATATCAAGATCACGACGTGTACTGAGTTGTCTAAACAATTGTGCAAGTTGTGCTGTCCAAGTAGGGTCAATATGATTCGACCATGTCGAAAACGTTTTGAAGGCACTACGCAAACGTCGAATCGCAACACGTGCTTGGTGCACATGTTCACTGTGAAAATTTCCTGAAGCGATTGCGCTACTATTGGGTAATAAATGCTGTAAGGTATTGTTAACTATATCTTTTAAGGCTTGCTCAGGTGGGTCGTCAGCATGCAAGATAAGCGGTGATTGAAATTCGATAGGAGAATCAGCATGATTTTGTGCCAATAAAAAACCACGTTGCGCTTTACTGCGTACATCTATCCAGAGTCCATAACGTTTTACCCGTGGTAGAACAAAGGAAATTAAATCTTGAATAGAGCCTTGCTTTAACTCAAATTCAATTTCACATACTTCAATTATTTGCTCTTGGTGTTGGATGTTTCCAACATCGATACTGACTTCTATTTGGCTATTTTGAAAATTAAATAATGTGTTGGATCGCTTGATTTGAGTTTCAAACTGCACATGTAAGTCAGCGTGGATACTGTTTAAAAGTTTCAGGGTTTTTTTATCGATGTGCTTTTGTGTTTGATAAAAAGCCAAATTTAAAGCCGTAGGTTCTACCTCACTGAGCTTATTTTCAAACTCTGCGCGTTGTAACTGCTGTGCTGTGGGTAGTTTAAGGGTTTGAATCCATATTGTATTTTCTAAACGTTGGCGTAGCGAAATGTGTTTGCGTGAAAGGGTAAATGTATTGGTATCAAAATATTTTGCATTCAAATTTAAGATCTTTGGATTTTTTCTTTGTAGTGTTTTGAGTAATACATTCTGTTGGTCTTTGCCAATTTGAAATTTTAATTCAACTTCAAACATCGTAATCCATCCTTTTTTGAGAACAATGGCTTAACTTAACAATACCTGACTGTTCGCTATAGGTGACTAAAATATTGTATGTAAACATGTCGATCTGCTTTTGTTTTGATTGGTTATTTAAAACGTATTTTGCTGTGCTTTTATACAATTGGGTGGTGAAATAAAAGTAAACCATGATAAAAACAGGTTAAACATGGATTTGAAAATATTTAAAACTTACCGTTTAGTTTGGAATGTGGTCAAAATTCAATATCAGCATCCGATCAAAGACATGCTGATTCTTGGCATTATTTTACTCATTCATACCTTATTGTCAGTTGCAGTGCCTTATATTTTAAAAGAAATTGTGGATCAATCGAAATCAGGCTCAACACAACTTGAAATCGGACAACTTTTTTCATGGATGAATTTATACATCTTGGCAACCGCATACGCATTGGGCTGGTTGTTGATGAATATTTTAAATCATGTACAAAAATTTTTGAGTGCAAATTTACAAACGAAATTTAAAATTGCATTACTACATGGTGGTGTACAACAATATTTTAAGACGACTTTTGCAGAACAGAAGAAAATTGAGTTAGGCGTTTATCAAACCGATATTTTGCGTGGGGCAGATTCATTTGGCACGATTACCTATGTCATCCTTTTTGTATTAATTCCCATTATTTTTCAAATACTCAGTATGGTGTGGGTGTTAGCACAGTCTATTGCTTTAAATTATGCGGTTTATTTTATGTTATTTGCCTTTGTTACATTTGCATTGAATATTTATTTTACAGCCAAAGGCAATGATATTTTTACTGCGATGTACAATGCACAAAATCAAGTTGGGCAGTTCTTTGTAGAAAAAATTCAAGCTAATTATGATATTAAGGTCAATGGTGCACAGCAATATGAAATGAATTTATATGAGAAGCGGTTGAGCAGCTATAAAAATGAAATGGTCAAAAGTTATAGACGATTAGCTGTGATTATGATGATACAGGTCTTCTTTGTGGGCACATTCCTGTTGACATTCATGCTTTTTACGGTCTATTTATTTAAACATCAAAGTGTTACTTCGGGTGACTTTGTCTTAATCAGTACATATATTATTGCTCTGACCATGCCTTTACTGATGGTGTCACAAAGTATTATTCACTTAAAAGGTGACTTTATTGCCATCGAAAAATTTTACCAATATTTTGACTTGGACACCGATCAATTTGGCTGTGAAACGATTATTGATTTGCCAATTTTATATCACTTTGAAAATGCAAAATTTTATTTAGGTAAAAACCTCATTGAAAACTTTAATTTAGACATTGAACAAAATAAAACCTATGTCGCAATTGGACAAACAGGCATAGGAAAAACCAGTTTTATCAACTATTTAATTGGCTTAGAACGTATTCAAGCAGGGCAATTATTCTATAAAAATATCGAGATTAGCCAGCAATTTTCGAAAAATATTTTTCAAGAAATTGCTGTTGTGAGTCAAACACCGATGGTGTATTCGGGGACATTACGAGAAAATTTAATTCATAATAGTCAGTATTGTTATCGTGATCATGAATTAATCATGTATTTATCAAGATTTAATTTATTGAATCTGCTAGAGAAAAATAATTTAACTTTGGATGATGATTTACAACATATTTATAAAAGTTTTTCAGGTGGTGAAAAACAAAGAATTAGCATTATTCGGGCGCTATTAAAAAAACCAAAATTAATCATTATGGATGAGCCGACAGCAGCTTTAGACGAGCAGACCAGTGTGGAGGTGATGCAATTTATACGTACCGAAGTGCCTTCAATTTTTATGATTTCTCATGCAAATTTTGCCATGCAGTATGCAGACGAAGTCATTAATTTTGATGAATGGGTAGCAAAAAATCAATGCAGCGTAGATCCGTAGATGACGCTGCAAAATAGATTTATTTTAAGAATTTACGGCTCACTAAAAATTGCTCAGTCGCTTCAAGTAACTTTTCTGCATAGACTTCTTGTTTCGCGGTGAGCCAACCTAAGGCAAACCAATCACTCGCTTCTAAATCGGTTTGTTGTAAATACGATGAAGATGATGCAAGTACCTGATATTGCTCAGATGCATGTTGTGCATCATTGAGTGCTTTGCCATATTTCTGTAGATTTTTCACATCATAAATAGCAGTTAAAATGGGGAAGCTAAATTTTAACTCACTGAGTCTTAATGCCAGTTCTTCTAAGGTTTCGAGGTCAGCAAGATCGGCATGATTTAAGCTGTCTTGCAGTTGTTTATATTGATTTTGCAAAGTATTTTGTGCAAACCATTTTAAATCGTGGCTTTGGGTTTTCTTTTCATTATTTAAACTAAACATTAAAAGTTCTAAATAATGTTGAACGTTCAGTGTAGATTTCACTAAATTATTCAATTTTTCTTTGGCATATAAAATGTCTTTGTCCAAACTCTCTGCTGTTTTCGGATTTTGTAGCAATGCACCTAGGGTATTTTGCATATGTTCAAAATGCGCAAGATTTTGGAAATGGCTTTTAAATGCTGCCAATTGATATGCCCATTTATCCGAAATATCAGTACTCCATTCTTTGAATAATGAAATGCTTAAATGTAAATGATGTAAGGCGATTTGTGCTTGTTGTAAGTGTTCAGGTTCAGCAACATGTGCTGAAATTGCGGCAATATTGGGCAGTAAATGCTGTAATTGATTGGCAATCAATAGTCGTAAATTAAAATCAGCAGATTCTTTTTTATTTAACATGAGCTCTTTGGCAAATTTAGCTGGGCTCACCGATTTATTTTCAACCAATAAATGCCCAAATTCAGCTTTGCTACGTACATCGAGCCATAGTTGATATTTTTTTACCCATTCAAAACTAAACGCGAGTAAAGACTGGATTGAACCACTTTTGAGTTCAAATTCAACTTCATAAATCTCTTGTTTGGCAGTTTCTGTGCGAATTTCACCGACATCGATACTGATTTCGATTTCGGCATCTTGATATTGCATCACACGAAAGGTACGTTGAATGTCAGTTTCAAACTGTAGTTTGAGTTGCTCTGTGTGTTCGCCGAGGGTATTTTTTAAAATCTCTAATGCTTCGGGATATTCTTGATAAATGTCTAAATTTAACTCAGGGGCTGTTTCTAGCTCACCAAGATCATGATTATGTTCAAAACGGTGCAGCTGAGTTTTACCCATGGCTTTGAGCGTTTGAATCCAACGAGTGCCTTCGAGGCGTTGACGCAGTGCAGCCGAATGTTGTGACAATAATTGGTTTTCAGTATCGTAATATTTGGCTTGTAGGTGAACGGTTTCAGATTTTTTGGGGTCTAATGCTTTGAGTAATGCATGGCGGCGAGCTTCTGGAATCTGAAATTTTAACTCAACTTCAAGCATGAAATTTTCCTAAACAACAAATAATGAAAACAATAAAAATATAAATTTGAGCAAATTTTTCAATAACAACGTTGAAAAATGACTGCGCAACATTTTACGACTGATCTTGTTAAATTGTAACGGATATTCACACAATAAAGCAGTTCAATCCTGTGCAGATTTTGCTGCTATGGATGATATTGTGCCGAAAAAGGACATTGCCTTTTTTAAATGCAAACTATACAGTGAAAGGCATAAAAAATATTCAAAAGGATCTACGATGAATAGCCAGATTGAGCCAAAACGGGATGTATCTGTTCAGCCACAATTTCAACTTCCAATTAAAAACTATGCTGAATTTTACCGTTTTTATTTAACAGAGCATCGTAATATCACGAGTCGCCGTCTACATGCGGTAGGGAGTAGTGTCGGGATTTATTTTTTCAGTAAAGCAATTCGTCAACGCAAAGCGAAATATTTTGTGTATGGATTAGTGTCTGGCTATGCCTGTGCATGGGTGGGGCATTTTATGTTTGAAAAAAACAAACCCGCAAGTTTTAAACAACCATTATATAGCTTTATTTCAGATTGGCGCATGTTATCGGATATTGTTCGAGGTAACTTAAGTCTGAAAGATCGTCAGTTGGATAAGATCGAGAGTTAGATTTTATTTTTAATAAAGGCTTAGTATGTTTTAGCATTTTAAATTTCATCCGATAATTAAATTAGGCTAAACAAAAATGTGGAATAATCCATAAGAAGTAAGCGTGGAACGTGATCAACCAGATAAAAAGTCTGATTTGCACAAGTCAGACTTTCATGGACTTCAACTTATTGAAATAATTAAATTAATATAGATGTGTTATTCCTAAGTAGAAATGTCCTACCTAATAACCAAATAGAAATGTCCTATATGGACAATTCCAAGTCAAGCACA
>NZ_JACANS010000013.1:0-130350 GCF_030329305.1 Acinetobacter sp. 251-1
CCCACTTACCCAAGTTACGCCTTAAATTTGGATCAATTAGGGGCGCTTTGCATTTCAAATCTTTGTGCAACAAAGCCATTTAAAAGTAAAACAGGGTGGAATTGAACCACCGACAAACGGATAATGTAGTCCTCAAGGCATTTTATATCCTGTTATTTTTACAACAAGATCAGCAAATTCTAGGATTAAATACGAGCCTTAATTCAGCATGATCACCGTCAAAAGGGTTAATGTAATTCAATCCGAATTTGATCTTTTACCGCATAGATCAATCACCCATCAACAAGTTGAATGATAAGACATTTATCTTAGCGCTTTTGCTTTAAGCGACAGTATGTACATACCGCAGCGGAGTCTAACCGCTGATCTCTTAGTCCCTATGTAGTCCTATCGGCATTTGATGGATCAATGATCTCAGTATATTTTCATACACTGTCTTACACATAAATCAACAAAATATCAAAGACGTTCGCGCCTTACCACTTGGCTACCATTACCGAAATAATGGGATGGATTCGAACCACCGATTACGTCAATTGAAGATGTAGTCCTTGAAGCATTTGATTTACTTTTACCACATTTACATAAACAAAATATTGAAGACGTTTCGTTGCTCTATCCAACTGAGCTACCGTATGTCTGCCATACAGGATGGACTCGAACCACCGACCTACGCATTAAAGATGTAGTCCTCAACGCATTTTATGCATTTTTTCACTTTCTGATCGCCAACAAGGTATTGATAAAACATGTCATTTGGAAAGAATGTAGTTCTATCTGCATTTGGCAATCTGTTACAACGCGCACAACAAATTATTTTAGAAACGTTTCATTGGAAAAATGTAGTTCCTAGCGCATTTGTGCGTTTATCTAACATGGTCAATATGGATATCACATTTTTTAGATGAAATATCTCACAATGATGATGTCAAATTTGCTTCGCAGAATCAGCTTGCGTGAAGCTGAGACTGTGGAATTTCTATTTTTTCAATTTCGCCAACCCAATGATCTGCATGCATTTCATTGTTGGCAAAACTTTCAATCAGTTTAAACACGGTATCGGAAAATCCACCGATATTCATTACATCTTTCTGCTCAGGCATTTGCGCAGTCGCATAAGGTTGTAAATCGACACAGACAAGTTTTGCATTTGGATTTTGCTGTTTTAACTTGTTCCAATAATGCATCATCCCTGTTTGATGTTGAGATCGACGGATTTGATCTGCCCATGACTCATTATCCGAAAAATAAATCACCAAATCGACCTCGGCATTTTCTTTCACTAACTGTTCCAATGGTTTAGAACAATCTGTTCCACCACCACACATATTGGCAAATTTTTTGGCTAAGGCGAAAATATCAATTTCTTCCTGTCGATCTCCTAATGTCTTTTTATGCAAATATTGCTGTACTTTAGTCAGATTAGACAATGCACGCACTTGAGTATCAAAGGGCATTAAACGTATGCTTGGATTCACATATTTAAATGCACTTGCAAATAAAGCCGCCGCATCGACACAACGTAACTGTGAAGTTGCCCCTTTACGATAACCCGTTACAGGGCTTCCCATTGAACCTGAAACATCAATCGCAATCACCACATTTCCTGATAACTTTGGTACATGGGCAATCGCACGTTGCATGGCAAATTTTAGTGCATTGGCAATTTCATGCGGTATTCCTTCTGCAAGGGCAGACCATGCCATCATGAGCTGATAAGGCAAAACCCGACTTTTGGCAATCGCCGTTTCATCCATCAATTTATCCGCAATAATTTTGGCCATGCCTTTAATTTCAAATACACCATGACGCAAAAAAGTATTCAGATTCATTCTAAGCATTTGCCAAGAACCATTTTTAGCAATTTCCGCCCATTGTGTTGCTGTTAAATTCAGATTGGTCAACAACTGCATCGGTACTTTTGGTACTTCAGTCGTCTGACCTAAGCGAAATTGTTCCAATGCCTGAATCTGAGGTGGCAATTGTTCAATGGCATAATCTTTTCCTAACACATAGGCAAAGAAGGCATCATATTGCTCAGTCTTTGGTTTTGGATGGGTCATTTTCAACACATCCGCAAGTGATGGGCTGTTTCCAATATTCGCCGCCATAAGCTGTTGATCATTTGCCGTTAAAATCCAATCATTCACCATACGTTTTGGTAATGAACCCAAAGACTTACGTCCAATGATTCCTGCACGCATAATCTGCACAAAGTTACGCAATTGTTTTCCGTTATCGATAATGATTGGGAAAAGTTGTTTAAATAAATCGGCATCGAGTTCTGAAAGCAATGCCAATAACACCACAGGCGTATCTTTCATATGTGCATGTTGACGTGCATAAATCGCTGTTTTGGCAACAAATACAGGTTCAACTTCCAATGCCAAAGTGAGAATCTGATCCAATTGCACCTGTGCATCTTGGTAAAAAGTATGGTTCAACGTACCTGTTGCTGCCAACTGTGCCAAAGCTGCACGTGATTTTAATGGATAAGCACGACCGCCTGCTTCATTTAATTCTAATGGTGGTTTTGCCTTCGCAGTGCGAGAGGCAAAAATTGTCTTGTTCGCCATGACAGCATCCTCAAGTTTAATTTTTAATTTCTTGATGGATATATTGCGAAGAGTGTGCCAAGTTTAATTGTTATGCTTAAATTAATTTTTAAATCATTGATTTTAATTTGTTAAATTATTTTAATTTTATTTTTTATGTGGGTTTGAAATTATAATAATTTTGTCTTTGATATTTTTTTAGATATAAAACTATATATTTTTATAATCATTTATGCGCAGTTGATTTATTTTTTTATAAAATGAGACAAGGTAAGAAATATCTTAAATTTTGAAATTTTTGAATGAGTTGAATGAAGTCCATTACAATGGCGTGGTCTTGAACCAAGATCAGTCCAATATATTACTCAACTAAAGCAGGTGACACGATAACTTTTAATTGTTAGATATTTATAGAGGGTTATATTTGAAATATCATAAAGTGAATACAGCTCAACATTGAATAAATGAAGGTCGATTGAATCATGGATATCACCGATATTTTAAGTGAATTAGAAGAACAGTCCATGAAGGCATTTCGCAGCAAAGATTTTCAGGCTGCCCGTCAAATATTACTGAAGCGACTTCAATATCAGCCGATGGAGAGTTGGTTATATGCCAACTTAGCTTTGGCTGAGTTGCGTTCGGGATATTTAGAGGATGCCTATACACATTATTTACAAGCGATTGAAGTAAGCCCGGCAATCGTAAACACTACGATTTATGATGGTTTGGTTGAGGTTTGTTATTTATTGGGGAAAACAGACGAGCAACAGAAAATAGCACGCTTGTCTTTGCAGCATAAAGCAGAGGAAGTAAAACATATCCAAGGGATTACGCTCGCTCAACCACGTCCTCAATTTAAGCGTAATACTCCCCATCGTAACATCATTAGTTTTTCTTTATTTGGTCAACAACCGAGATATTGTGAAACGGCTATCTTGAATGTAGAAAAAGCAAAACAGCTTTATCCTGCATGGACTTGTCGCTTTTATGTTGATTACTCTGTACCTTTTCACGTGATTTTACGTTTGCATTATTTGGGTGCAGAAGTCATTTATGTAAGTGATGAGCAAAAAAAAGTTTCAGGTTTATTTTGGCGATTTTTGGTCATGGAAGATCCTGAAGTTGATTTTTATCTTATTCGAGATGCTGACTCATTATTGTCTTATCGTGAGCAAGCAGCAGTTGAGGCATGGCTAGATTCAGATCGATATTTTCATATCATGCGTGATGGCTATACACATACAGAGTTGATTTTTGCAGGTATGTTTGCAGGTTGTGGGCATGTGTTTTCAAATTTATTACAACAAATCAATGATTTTATGATTAATGGTGAGTATTTGAATCTACGAGTTGTTGATCAGCATTTTTTACGACATTGTATTTGGCCAACCTTTAGGCAAAGTGTAGTCATTCATGACAGTCAAGGTTATACAGAGGGCGGTTTAAATTTTCCTCAGTCTAAGCATACGCCCCCTGAAGAATTAAGACCTGATTTTCATGTAGGACAAAATCATGCGGCTGAAGATATAACGATCAAGATACATTATGCACCACAGCAGCGGATTGCTTGGTTACTGATAGATGAGCAAAAACGGGAGGTTTGTCGCTATGAGCAGAATGTTTTATCGAGTGCTCAAATGTTTTCAATTTCACTGCCTTATGAATATATCAACCGATTAAAAAAGGTGAATGGCACATTCTACATTATACTATTTAATCTTAATCGCATTGAACTATGCTGTATAAAATGAATAGCATGAAAGTGCTAGATTGGCTATATTGTAAATATAGAAACTATAAAATTTTATAGAAAATATGCAAAAATCTAAAAAAACGGTGGTGATTGGTTTTGTCGGTTCAACGTTGGATCAGGGCAAAAAGGAAGAACGTTGGCAACGTTGGCGCCCAACCATGAGTTTATTGATGCATGAAGACTTGCTGATTGATGAATTGGTTTTATTGCATGACCGTCGTAGCCTAAGTTTGATTGAGCATTTACAACAAGACGCACAACAAATCTCCCCAAATACTCATATTTCAGGTCATCAAGTTAATATTCGAGATCCGTGGGATTTTTCGGATATGTATGGCGCACTCTATGATTTTGTAAAATCTTATCCTTTTGATACGGAAAATTACCAATATCTACTGCATATCACTACAGGAACGCACGTTGCACAAATCTGTTGGTATTTATTGGTCGATGCTCATTATTTACCAGCCAAATTGATTCAGAGTTCACCCACAGGCAAGCAGCAACCTGAAGGTGAGTATCGCATTATAGATTTAGATTTGTCTCGTTATGCCGCTTTAAATCAACGTTTCGAGAATGAAAAAACGGCAAACTGGCAACAACTTAAAGCCAATATTGCTACCAAAAATAAAGATTTTAATCAATTGATTCAAGAGGTTGAGTTGGTCGCAACACGTTCCATTGCACCGATTTTAATTATGGGCGCAACAGGTGTTGGAAAGTCACATTTAGCGAAACAAATTTATCAGTTGAAGAAAGAAAAATTCCATTTAGAAGGGCGTTTGGTTGATGTGAACTGTGCAACTTTATGCGGTGATGGTGCTATGTCGGCACTATTTGGGCATATCAAAGGTGCATTTACAGGGGCTGCTAATGCCCGTACAGGCTATTTAAAAAGTGCTGATGGTGGGATTTTATTTTTAGATGAAATTGGTGAATTAGGCTTAGATGAACAAGCCATGTTACTAAAAGCATTGGAAGATAAATCATTTTTTCCGGTCGGTTCAGACAAAGAGGTGCAGGCAGATTTTCAACTGATTGCGGGGACGAATAAAGATTTGCGTGAAGAAGTACAAGCAGGACGCTTTCGGGAAGATTTGTGGGCACGCTTAAATACATGGACTTTTTTCTTACCTGATTTAAAGCATCGCCGTGAAGATATCGCACCCAATATTGAGTTTGAATTACAGCGTTTTGCTATGCAACAACAGCGTCAATTGCGTTTTCATAGTGATGCTTTAGAAAAATATTTAAAATTTGCACAATCTTCTGAAGCCACTTGGCAGGGAAATTTCCGTGATTTAACCGCAAGCGTGACTCGCATGGCAACTTTGGCAAATGGTGAACGCATTGGTTTGTTTGAAGTTGAGGCAGAGATTCAACGTCTGCAACGCTTGTGGCACTTACAATCTGAACCTGAAAAAGTGTCTAATTTAATTGGATTGCTCAGTACACAACAATTGGCTGAAATAGATGAATTTGATCGAATCCAGCTTGAAGGGGTGATTGCGGTGTGTCAGCAGTCAAAGTCGATGGCAGATGCAGGCAGACGTTTATTTGCCATTTCCCGCGAACAACGCCAAAGCACCAACGATTCAGATCGAGTGAAAAAGTATTTGGCGAAGTTTGGTTTAACATGGGCGGATATAGGTTGAACTTATTGCTGTAAATTTGATTTTAAATAGAACATAGATTGTACGCTATTCAGTATGATCTGACTTTTAAGATGATCATTTTAATCAGTCATTCGAATATTTCCCTAAATACAAGATTTGTATATTTAAGGAAATATTCTTTTAAAATCGTTATTTAAACATTGGTTTACCATCCACTTTAATGTCGACAGTTCCATCTTTTTTCCAAATAATTCGAGGTGTGTCTTCACTAAAACGTCCACTGGTCATGCCTGAATGTTGTAAGGTAATACCTTGTTCATCAATGATGGCTACCCCAATGACATAGGTATAAACAAAACGACTTTTGGCTTTGGCGGAGACGCTAGCGTTAAAAACGCACTCCACCAATTGATCACCATATTGCATGCGCATTTTAGGTTGTAATGAAGCAATCGAAACAACACCATTACTGACTGCTGAATACACAGAAAAGACTAAGGCAACCTTGCCACCTAGCTTTTTGGCGATATCAGGATGAACCAAAACCGTTTCTTTACCCGGTTGAGCAATAGATGCACCTGTAATATCACCTTGATGTTGAATATAAGGATAACTTTCTAAAGCCCCTTGCTGAGATGGACACCATACATAACCCATTGTATTTTGGTGTTGCAGCATAAAACCGACACGCAAATCTAGGTCATCATTGTCACTACGACCATCACCATTGTCGACCCAAATCGCTTCAATTTTGAGATATTCATGATTGTTTTTATTGAGATTAATGTGGTGAGATTGTCCCGTTTTTTCCAATTGAATTTTATTTAAATTTAACCCGCTTGGGTTCGTTGTTGTTGGCTGTGAAATTGGTGGGGTTGGGGTTGAAACAGGTTGTGTTATCGTTGATGGCGTTGCCTCATCTTGTGCAACTTCACCCCCAAAATGCTCAACTAGGGCAGCCAAACCACCATTAAACCCTTGTGCAACAATGCCTAAACGCCAAACATCTTTAAAATAAACATCTGCAAGCATGATGGCTTTTTCTTGGTGAAAGATTTGAGGTTGAATCGTAAAGCTTGCCAAAATTTGACCTGACGGATTTTTAATATTGATTGTTCCACCTTGAATTTGCTTCATAGTGGCATGTGGGTCATCGATTGCAGCACAAATGCTAAAACGTTGTATTTGATTTAAATTGACTAAATTAAGTTGAAAATGGAAGGTTTGTTTGGGTTGTGCTTGCCAACGCACAGCACCGTCAGGGGTTACGGGTTGATTATAAAACACCATGAATGCTTCATCGCTGAGTTTTTGATTTGCATCTAAACCAAAACATGAAAGATCAATATTAAAAGATGCTTGAATATCGACTTCGATACTTAATTCTTGTTGAAGACTAAGTTGTTGTAATTGTAATTTTTGACCTTGTTGTAGTTGCATTGTGAAATATTCCCTATATTTATCAAAGTATAATTCAAAAATGAGAGAAGAAATGATCGGGCTTAACGGATCAAACCCATCATTTCAAAGTTCTTTAACAATATGATATTGATCATGATTGGAGAAGTACATTTATGCAATAAATTGTTTTGAGGGAGAAGTGTTGTTCAATGAATTTTTATAAAAACGATAAAATTGCAAGTGTATAAGATGCTATTCAACATTTAAAAAACGTGCAATTGCGATATTTAATTGCTTTAAATATCCCGTAAAAAAGTGATTTGCACCAGGAAGTACCGTGATTAAATGCTTTTGCGGCGTTGCCCAAATCAATAAATCTGCAAGCAGTGTAATCTCATCTTTTTCACCATGAATCAATAAAATGTCGCCATTTAAGTTGGGTGTTTTGTACTCTCGAATCCCACGTACACGTGCTGTTGGTAAGCCACATAAAATCATTTGTTTAGGTTGTTGGACATCGGTGAGTTGTACATAACATTTTGCTAAAACATGGGCGCCAAAACTAAAACCACCGGCATAAAAAATTAATCTAGGGTGCAAGCTTTGAATATGTTGAATCACCGCTAAAATATCATCACTTTCACCAAAACCATCATCATGTATGCCTTCAGTTTGTCCCAAACCACGAAAATAAGGACGATAAACAATACAGCCATGTTGGTTGAAAATTTGTGTTAATAAGGTAGGAACTTTATGTTGTGGTGTCCCTCCTTGCAAAGGATGTGGATGGCACACAATGGCATAGGCTTTGACTTCACCCTGTGGAAGATCCACTAAAACGTCGATATTTCCTACTTGACCTTGAATGAGGAGATGTTCAGACATGTCACTTCAATATTTACGAAAGTGATTTATTGTAACGATAATTTATTACGAAAAACACAATTCGCATAAATACAGTGCAACTGTTATATTATTTAAGTCAATTTTTGAAGTGAAATCTTTATGCTTGTCCTAATTTCTCCTGCAAAAACATTGGATTATGAGTCAGTCTTACCTACAGATCATTATACTTTACCAAGGTTATTAGAACAGTCTGAACAACTGATCGCGGTTTGCCGTGCTTTATCTGCATCTGAAGTTGCAAGTTTAATGAGTGTGAGTGAAAAAATTGCCAATTTGAATGTTGAACGCTTTCGCGATTGGACACCTGATTTTAATTTTTCTAATGCGCGGCAAGCGATTTTTGCCTTTAAAGGTGACGTCTATACGGGCTTAGATGCCTATCATTTATCTGCAAAAAGTATTGAATATTCACAACAACATTTACGCATGTTGTCGGGTTTATATGGGGTGTTGCGTCCTTTAGATTTGATGATGCCCTATCGTTTAGAAATGGGTACAAAGCTTAAAAATACGGTGGGGAATAACTTATATGAGTTTTGGGGCAACCACATTACCGATTTGATTAATCAGGATTTACAGCAAGCAGGCAGTAAAATTTTACTAAACTTGGCTTCTGATGAATATTATAAGTCAGTCAAAGAAAGCAAAATTGATGCTGAAATCGTTAAACCTGTGTTTTTAGATCAGAAAAATGGCAAATATAAAGTCATTAGTTTTTATGCGAAAAAAGCCCGCGGTTTAATGGCACGCTTTATTATGGAAAATCAAATTGAAAACATTGAAGATTTAAAAGCATTCAATGTAGATGGTTATTATTTTGATGCAGACAGTTCACTCAAAGGTGAGTTGGTCTTTAAGCGAGATGAGCAAGCTGCTGAATAATCTTTGTCGAGTAGGAGTGTGCCCAATGCAAAATTATCATGATAAATTTCAACAGTATTGGGCACAGTTTTCTGATTCTATGCATTTAAAATCTGTGCAATCAGAATCATTATCTTCAATTCTTTTTCACTGCTATGTTGGTAATTATTATCATAACCACCAACATATTGTGGAATGTTTAGAGTTATTCTATGAAATCAAGCACCAACTTAAAGATCCTGTCGCAGTGGAGTTAGCTATTTGGTTTCATGATATTATTTATGATCCACAAGCATCAGATAATGAAGAACAAAGTGCAAAATTCATGCAAAAACACTGTGTTGGCATTTTAAAACGAGCCGAACTTGAAAAAGTTGCAAGATGGATTATTGCCACCAAGAAGCATCTACCGACAAAAGAGCATGATTTAAAATATTTATTGGATATTGATTTGGCGATTTTGGCAAGTTCAACCCAACGTTTTGCTGAATATGAACAACAAATCCAACAGGAATATGCATGGGTGCCTCCTGAGACTTATCAAGTGAAAAGGGCAGAAGTTTTGACAAAATTTTATCAAAAACAGCCCTTATTTCAGACTCAATATTTTCAACAAAGATTTGAAGAAGCTGCAAAAAAGAATTTAGCTACAACTTTAAAATTTTGATTTATATATAATTTTATTTTTACTTAAACTTTAGGATTCATTTAAGTCATATAGTTTTTCTAAGTGGTCAAATTTATGCAAAATATTTAACGCAATTTTTTCTCCTGTTGCCCAAGTCGCTTGATTCATTGTGAGGTCAACATCAATAATATCAAGCTCTTTACATAGTGTACGTTGGCTTTCCAAAGTAATAAATTGTGGTGAATTTTGTTTTAAGCATTTTGCGATGTAATGTTGGGTATTGTTATGATGATAAATATCAATAATTTTATAACGCATGATTTCTCTGATATTGATTTAAAAATCAAAGATTACTTTAGAATCAAAATAAAATTTTATCAATTGTTAAATATATCAAAATATGAAATAAGAATGATAAATATCTCACTAAAATGATAATTTATGCAAATTTAATTTGTACTATTCTATGCTTAGACCAGTTCGATTTATATAAATACAACAATTTGTTCAGTATTTAAAAGAATAAGTTATGGTTCTTTATTGAGAAATATGGTCTATATTTGAACGTTTTTTAAAATTAAATGGGTTGAATTTTATATAAGTTATTGAAATTATATATTAAAATTTTTATCGATGCAGAATATCGGGAACTCATAATTTTAGCTTGTTACAATCAGTAAAAATTGTTAATTTGAATTAGAAAATAAAAAATAGATACAACGGAATTTGAAGATGGATCGTCATGTGGATTGTTTAGATCAAACGAAATTACAATGGATTATGGCTATTTTGCTTGCTTCAGTGTGTACTCCATCCTTTGCAATTTCACCTTTGAAAGATGATGCACTTGCAAAAGATGCAAACGGAGGAGGCACGATTACCCCCGTGGTTATTACGGCAGTCAAACGTGATGTGCAAGTACCTGTTGAACAGCAAAATCAGATTAATAGTCAGCTTGCAGCGAAACATGCCAATGAAAATAAAAAAGAGCATTTAGCATATACGGTGCTCAATAACCATGAACAACAACGCCAAGAAGATGCTTACCAGAGTCAAAATCAAGAAAAACGCCCCTTGTTACCCCATAAAGCCATCATGACAGAATATGGTACAAGTGCGCATAGCAACAAAGTCACAGTGACGACCGCAGATAAAGTCACCATTTATGTGAGTCGTGATGCGCACTAAAACATGCAAAATGACTAGTTTTGAATGTGGGTGATTTTCCAAGCGCGATGGATTTTTTGATTGCGTTTAAAATCTAAGCCAATGGTTTCATTGCTGATTTCTTGTACATCATACATCGCTTCAATTTCCTCATCCATCTCAAAACCGCGATAGTTGTTTGAGAAATATAATGTACCTTGTGTGCTTAAACGATTCATTGCACGTTTAATCAATGAAATATGATCACGTTGTACATCAAAAGTACCATAGAATTTTTTCGAGTTTGAGAATGTTGGGGGATCGATAAAAATTAAGTCATATTGCTCATGACCTTCTTTTAACCATTCAAAACAGTCACTTGCAAAGAATTGATGTTGTTCATCTGCATGATCAACAGTTAACCCATTCAAAACAAAGTTTTCTTTTGACCAATTTAGATAAGTATTCGATAAATCGACACTGGTTGTGCTCGCTGCACCACCTAAAGCTGCATGCAAGCTTGCTGTAGAAGTATAACTATACAAGTTGAGGAAATGTTTACCTTTGGCTTCTGCGGCAATACGTAAACGCATTTGACGATGATCTAAGAATAAACCTGTGTCTAAATAATCAGTTAAATTGACTAAAATTTTCGCTTTACCTTCTTGTACGATAAAGCGCTTTGATGCGGTACTTTGTTTTAAATATTGAGTTTTACCTTCTTGGCGGGCACGTGTTTTGATGAAGATTGCATCACGACCTAGACCTGTAACTGCACGAATTGCAGCCAATGCGAGATTAAAACGTTTTTTAGCTTTTTCAGGATCAATGGTTTTTGGGGGGGCATATTCTTGTACATGTAGACGCTCACCATACAAATCTACTGCGACATTAAAGTCTGGTAAATCAGCATCATATAGACGTAAACAATGGATATTTTCTTTCACTGCCCACTTTTTCAAAGTTTGCATATTTTTTTGCAAACGATTGGTAAAGTCTTCTGCTCCTTCAATTTTTTCAAATTGTTGTGGCTGCCAGTCAGCAAGGAAAGGTTGAACCACAGTTGCAGGTTTAATATCGCCAAAACGGATATAAATTGGCAATTTACCATTCATTAAACGTAAAATTTGTGGATGATTAAATGCAAGCACGTCTGCTTGTTCAACAGCAGCAGCAATCACAGCAGCATATTGATTTGGGAAATTCTTTTGTAAAAGTGCTGAAAGACCTAAATATAATGCACGGTTTGATGCTTTGTCACCCAAACGCTCACCATAGGGTGGGTTAGTGACCACAAACGCTGATTTACCTTCAGCTTTAAAATCAGGCCAATCTGCTAAGGTACGTTCTTCAATTTTGATTTGATCTAAAACGGATTCAAACCCTGCGGCAATGATATTTTGTTTGGTAGCCTTCACTGCTTCCCAGTCGGCATCGTAGGCATACAACTGAGGTAAGGGTTGTGCCATGGCATTTTTATGACGTTCAGCAGCTTCAGCTTTGATGCTCATCCATAAATCATGATCATGTCCATTCCAACCTAAGAAACCAAAACGGCGTACCAAACCCGGCGCACGATCAGTCAAAATCATTAAAGATTCAATGATAAAGGTACCAGAACCACACATTGGATCGAGAATAATATCAGGATGGCGCTGTTTTAATTTGGCTTTTTGTAAAATTGCTGCAGCAAGGTTTTCTTTAATCGGAGCATCTGTCATATAACGACGATAACCGCGTTTATGCAAAGAATCACCTGATAAATCCAAACAATAAGTATGTTCGGTTTTACCTGCTAAAACGTATAGTGTAATTTCAGGTTGTTTAATATCAATACTTGGGCGTTTACCCACGGCTTCCATAAAGGAGTCAACTACACCATCTTTCACACGTAAAGTAGCGAATTGGGTATTCACTTTAATATCACGTTCAACATGCAAACGAATAGCGAATGTACTTTGTGGTGCAAAAATCAGTGACCAGTCAAAATTGATTGCACCTTCATATAACTCTTCAGCAACATCACGTGCATCATGTGTGAACTCTAGCCCATGCACATGGATTGGGGTTAATACCCGTGAAGCCAAACGTGACCACATACAAACACGATAGGCTTGCTCAAGTGTTCCTTTAAAGATCAGGCGACCAGGAAAACGTTCAACATTTTCAACGCCTAAACCTTCTATTTCTTCTTGTAGTAAGGTTTCTAGTCCATCCGCACAGGTAACCCAATATGTAGAAAGACGTGGTTTCGAATTCATGAACATTTCCAAAGACAACAAAGCAATCGCATATTTTAACGTATTTTTATGACGAAAACTTAGCGTTTACGTTCCGTATGAGGATTTATTTAAAAAAATCAGCAGACCACACTTAATTTAATGCTTTATTTTATATTTTTGCTTGAAAAATAGACGCTGCATCCATATTTAAAAATCTATTCCAAAAATGAAAACCATAAATATGTTGAGTCTTTTGTTTGCAATGACAACATTTTCTTTGTCAATGTCGATATCGCCCGGACCTGTAAATTTGACGATTCTCAGTAGCAGTATAAATTACGGGGTGAAAAAAAACATTTGCATTTATTTCAGGTGCAACGCTTGGTTTTACCTTATTACTCGCTGCCGTTTGTTTTGGTTTATATCAAATTATTGTGAACTATCCTATTTTATTGGATGCCATTACCATTTTGGGCACAGTATTATTGGTTTGGATTGGGTGGAATATTTTTAAAGCCGAAATTGAAAAAATCCAAACGTCTGAACAGGGTCATGCTCAAATTCCAAATTTTATGCAAGGTGTTTTGATGCAATGGTTGAATCCGAAAGCGTGGATTGCGGCCGTTTCAGGCACTGCTTTATTTTCTGGCTCGCATAATCAATTTTATTTGGCATTGTTTGTGCTGATCTATTTTGTGGTCTGTTATCTATCTTTGTTTATTTGGGGTGTTGTAGGGCAGAAATTAGCAGGATTTTTAAATATCGGACAGCGTGCTAAAATTTTTAATAGGATTATGGGGATTGTTTTAATTGGGGTTTCTTTACAAATGTGTTGGCAGCATTTTATTTAAAAAATTGTTTTGGTATGTTTTTTGCCTATAAACATCATATTCATTGTTAAAAATAGAATGAATGGTCTAAAAACTTTTCTGAAAATTTTTGGGGAAATTAAATGCAACAACATATTGTAGACGAATATCGTGCAAATAATTTAACATTTACTGTGGCAACACGTTTATATAATCGTTTTAGACGTATATCAGGGCGAGTGATTGATGTTAGATATCTAATTGAAAATAAAGAATATGCAGAATATGTTCTACAACAAGCACTTGTAACTAATGACTTAGAATTAAAAGAAATATCAGAACAATTGTCCAAGCTTATTTATCTTGAAATTACACCTGTAAAAAACTCAGAAGATGAACTTTATGATCGATATGCCGCAGAAGTAACCGAGGAAGAAATTTATAAAGCACAAGTTCCTCATCACTATATTGGTGCACTCAGATAGTTTTTTTTGCATAATTTTAATTCTAAATTTCAAATTTAGCGTTAAAATTATGCTAAATGCAGGCAGCTATATATTGATTAAAACAAGTTAGATTGAGTGGCTTAAAAAGTTAACCTCAATATTGAACTCAGGAATTCGTATGAATAATATCTATAAAATCAGTTGTATTTTTCTATTTTCAATCAGTTGTATGTCGGCTTTTGCAACTGAGGAAAATATTTATCGTGGTTTAGGGAAGGGAGCTGCTCAATTTCCTGATTTTAAAACTTTACAGCAAAAAGGTTTAATTCCAAATAAACCGACTGTTTCACGAGCGGATTATAATGATGTGTATCAGTTTAAAAAACCGTATCAATTTTTAGGTCAGAATTTTGTTTTATTGTTTGATGAATATATGTCTGAATATGCGGGTTGTTGTGTGAATGAAGGTTGGGGCGCTATTTTTGCCAAAGCTTCTGATTTAAAGCAGATTCAACAGTTTGCTCAAAGAAATCAATGTAAAATTGAAAAAATGGATTTGGAGAGCAAATATTATTATGGTTATGAAGTTAAAAAATTAGCTAAAAACAAGGAATATTATGAGCTATCTTGTCGAGAAAATGATGTTGAATAGAAAATCATATCAATGCTATGGCGATGCTTGAACCGTCTTATATTGATATTGCAACACTCAATAGTTTTGGTTCTAAATACGAAGCTAGCAGAGGTTGCTTGTGTACAAGATTGACTATTTTTAAGAAATATAATTAATTGAAAGTAAAAGATAAATATTAAAAAATTAAATATACTGTTATTTGCCCAAAACTTCATCTGCCAAAGCTGGGACATTTCTGTATAATACGTTGACTTAACGTATAAGGAATCTCTCATGCACTTGGCGGCATTGCATACACCGAGCCAGATTCAACTCAATAAAGATGGAAATTTAAAACATTTCATCACCATCGAAGGTCTTTCCAAAGACACTCTCACCAAAATATTGGACACCGCGGCGTCCTTTTTTAATGATCAAAATCAGCTGATTACCAATAATTTATTGGAAGGTCGTACAGTGATGAATTTGTTCTTTGAAAATTCAACACGAACTCGTACTACATTTGAAGCTGCTGCAAAACGCTTGTCAGCAAACGTTTTAAATATTGATATTGCACGTTCAAGTACCTCAAAAGGTGAAACATTACGGGATACTTTGTGGAATCTTGAAGCGATGGCTGCGGATATTTTTGTGGTACGCCATTCTTCTTCAGGTGCAGCACATTTTATTGCTAAAGATGTTTGCCCACATGTTGCAATCATTAATGCAGGTGATGGTCGTCATGCACATCCAACCCAAGCAATGTTGGATATGTTGACCATTCGCCGTGAAACAAAGAAAAAATTTGAAGACATTTCTATTGCGATTATTGGTGACATTAAACATTCACGTGTTGCACGTTCTGATATTGCCGCATTGCAAACTTTAGGGTGTAAAGATATTCGTGTGGTTGCGCCGAATACGTTGTTGCCACATGGCTTCAATGATTATGGTGAAGGCGTTCGTCTATTTAACAAAATGGATGAAGGCATCAAAGATTGTGATGTGATCATTACTTTGCGTATTCAAAACGAACGGATTGATTCACCTGCGTTATCGTCACAAGCTGAATTTTATAAAATGTACGGTTTGAACAAAGAGCGCTTGGCTTTGGCAAAACCCGATTGCATCGTGATGCATCCTGGTCCAATGAATCGTGGTGTTGAAATTGATTCAAGTATTGCAGATGGTGCACAGTCGGTGATTTTACATCAGGTCACCAATGGTATTGCAGTGCGAATGGCAGTGTTGGCATTGTCGATGCAAGGTCAGTTGCAAGAGCAAGGTTTGTTAGATGTGATCGCGGGTTAAGGTGAAAGTCATGTGTATTGTAAAAATTGAAAATGTCCGCGTCTTAGATCCCATCAAAAAAACAGACAGCGTAGACACTGTATTTATTGAAAATGGTCAATTATTAACGACATGTCCTGACCAAAGTCAAATTACGGAAGTCATTGATGGGCAAGGAAAATGGCTGATGCCAACCATGGTTGATTTGTGTGCACGTTTGCGTGAACCAGGTCAACAGCAACATGGTACATTAAAGTCAGAAGGTAAAGCCGCACGTGAAAATGGTATTCTTCATGTGTTTACCCCACCTGATTCAAAGCCGATTGTACAAGACAATGGGGCTTTGATTCATGGCTTAGTAGAAAAAGCCATGTTGGATGGCGGGATCTATTTACAAGTCATAGGTGCGCAAACGCAAGGTTTACTCGGCAAACAACCTGCAAATATGGCAGGATTGAAAAAAGGTGGATGTACAGCAGTTTCAAATGCTTATGCAACATTTGAAGACGATGATGTGGTGATTCGTACTTTAGAATATGCCGCAGGTTTGGACATGACCGTGGTGTTTTATGCAGAAGAGCATGAAATTGCAAAAGATGGTTGTGTGCATGAGGGTTTTATTGCATCTCGTCAAGGCTTGCCGATGATTCCTGCTTTGGCTGAAACGGTTGCGATTGCAAAATATCTGTTGATGATTGAAGCAACAGGCGTAAAAGCCCATTTTGGTCTACTTTCAAGTGGTGCATCTGTTGAATTAATTAAAAATGCCAAAGCCAAAGGTTTACCTGTCACTGCCGATGTTGCGATGCATCAATTGCATTTAACCGATGAGCTTATTGATGGTTTTAATTCTTTGGCACATGTACGCCCACCATTACGTTCAGAACAAGACAAACAATTGTTACGTCAAGCTGTAAAAGATGGCGTGATTGATGCGATTTGTACGCATCATGAACCTTTAAGTGGTTCGGCAAAACTTGCCCCTTTTGCTGAAACGCAACCTGGAATGACGGCCTTTGATAGTTATGTTTCTTTTGGTGTGCAATTGGTGGAAGAAGGCTTATTTACCCCACTAGAATGGGTTGAAAAAGTGACCATTGCACCTGCACGAGTAGCAAATATGACACAAACTTGGCAGCAACAAGCAGGTTTGGTTTTAGTTGATCCTGAACTTAAATGGTCAATCAATAAAGACAGCATTTTATCACATGGTAAAAATACCCCTTTAATTGATCAAACCATTAAAGGTAAAGTGGTTAAAACTTTTATTGCGTAGTCGTGAATTGAATAGAAAAGAGCCTTTTAGTAAGGCTCTTTTCTATTAAAATTAAAATATAAAGTGAATAAGTGTTTAAAAAATTAGATGATCCTTTTAATGAATTCTATTTGTTAAGTTTTGTGTTTATTGGTTATAATATGTAAAAAAGGGGGTAGACCAATGAAACTGAATAAAAAAATTTTATTAATGGCATTTACAATAATGAGCCTTACGGGCTGTGATAAGGTTTTTTCTAAGCATATTAAATGTGATGATGTGAATGCTGTTGGTTTAGTACAAAAGGTTTTAAAAGATAATTTAGATAAAACGTTAGAACATGATTTAAAAAGTTTAATCAATCGACAAGTCATTAAAGACTTAGATCCAACTAAACTCAAATTATCTAGCCAAAATATTCAATATTCATTATTAGATAGTCGTACAGATCATATTGATCCAGATAGTACGAAGACCAAATGTTCAATTGATTTAACTGTTACGCTTCCATCTGATATCGTGAAAAAATCAGACGAAGCTCGTGCAATGGATAATGCGAGTAGCGTCGATGAACAGGCAGAAAAGCTTGATCTTGACTTAAGAAATAATAAAATTCAAATGGTTTTGAGTTATATCATTCAACCAACGGATAAAGGTGACAAGGTTATTGCGACGGTAAGTAATTCAGAAAATATGAATCGACTAACAGCAGATACTTTAACTTATGCATTTTTAAAATCTCAATTTGAAAAAAATAAAGTACGTTATGAACAAGTACGTCAAAACACTCAAAGTGATGATGGAGATGAGTATTATCAAGAAGATGTGCCTGTAGCAGCGGATGCAGCAGAAGCGGCTATTGCAGCAGCCGATGCAACAGCAGCTGCAGATGCTAAATATTGATTTTATTTATTATTTATTTAAATTATTGGTAAAGCTATGAAACTAAAATTAATCGTTATGTTGTGTAGTGCTTTGATTATTTCAGGTTGTGATCAGGTTAAAAGCATTGCAAGTAACAGTGTTACTTGTAGTGATGAAACTGCTAAACAATTGGTTGTAGAAAGTTTTAGTAAGAGTTTGAGTGATTTATCTGCTGAACGTGTCAAAACTTTGATTAATGATGAAAATATTACAATCGATATGGGAAAATTACGTGCAGCTTTAAAACAAATAACATTTAATGTAAATGATATTCGAACAAATAATTCAGACCCAAATAGTAAGAAAGAATATTGTGCAACAGAGTTTGTGATCAAAATTCCTAATCAAATGATTAAAGATGCAGATGAAGCACGTGCTGTATATGATGAAACAAACATTGCGCAATCAGCAATATTAGCAGATTTAACATTGGAAAATAGTCAGATAAAAAAAGAACTTGAATATACTGTTCAACCTACAGATGATGGTAAAAAGGTTTATGTAAGTTTGGAAAATCCTGAATCTATTGCGATATTTACGAGAGATATTGCTGTGGATTCACTGTTGAAAGCAGCACGTCAAAATGCCGTAGAACTTGCTCAGCAAGAACAAATTAAAATGGAAGCAGAGGCTCAGGCAGATGCGCAAGAGTATCAAGTTGTTCTTGTAAGTGAAGCACAGGCAAAATTAGATTCTGCAAATGGAAATTTAAATTTGGTTTGGAATGCAACAACCAAAGAAGTTCGTAATCAGTTGATAGATGAACAAAAAATCTGGTTAAAAAAACGTGAACTTGAATGTAAAATTAACAGTACAGATACTGATAATCCTGAGGTATATAGAATTAATTGTGAAACCAATATGACAACTCAACGTACACAAGAATTACGCCAAAAAATTTATTATCTTGAATCATAAATTGTGAGTGTATGTTTAAGGGCTAAAGTGGTGATTAAAAAACCTGTATTGCTTAATGCCATTCGATGTATTTCACAAGAGTTTTAAATAAGCTCTTGTGAAAATGCACAATTTTTAAATGTTTTGTTTTTATTTGTCTGCTTTTATTCCTGCCACAATTAAGTCAATAACTGAATCGGCATAATTTTTTAAAGCCTATTTCATCCTCAGGTTGGGCTAGAAATCTTAATGCACCTTGTGTAATGATGGCCACCAAGTTGCGACTTGTATTTTCATCGTCTAAATTTGCTCGAAAAATACCTAATTTTAAGCCATGTTTTAAATAATTGAAGCTAAACGTTTCACAATATCTGTGAAAGCCTTTTGAGGATAACCATGTTCGGAAAACTCTAAAAAAGCAGCGTTGAGACTATAGGCTTGCAATTATAAGCGTTGCCCTTCGGCAAGACTTAAATGTATCGTTTCAGACATAGGCGAAAAGTACCAAAAAATAATTCAAACTGTCCAACAATGGAAATTGACAAGCTATTCTGTTTTTGACATGGTACTCCTATTGTTTGTATTTTAAGCGTTTTATGATGGATCAACACAAAAATAACAGTAATGGGCAAAATTTTTATAAAATCATTATTGTTGGGGGCGGCTTTGCGGGTTTAGGTGCGGCAATTAAGCTCAAAGAAGCAGGGATTAAAGATTTTATTCTGCTAGAAAAAGCCTCAGAAATGGGTGGGGTATGGCGTGAAAATACCTATCCAGGTTGTGCCTGTGATGTACCATCTGCATTGTATTCTTATTCTTTTGAACAAAATCCATCGTGGTCACGCGTATTTGCACCTCAAGCTGAGATTAAACAGTACTTATTAGATGTGGTTGATAAATATCAAGTCATGCCATATGTCAAATTAAACCATGAAGCCTTAGAAGCAAAATGGTCAGACCAACAACAGTGTTGGATTATTCAGACCAATCATGGTGAATTGCGATCACAGTTTACCATTTTGGCATGTGGCCCAATGCATGAACCTGTATTGCCTAATGTCAACGGTATTCAAGACTTTAAAGGCGAGATTTTTCATTCATCTCAATGGAGACATGATCTTGATTTAACAGGAAAACGTGTTGCAGTGATTGGAACAGGTGCTTCAGCATTACAATTTGTGCCACAGATTCAGCCTAAAGTACAACAATTAACCGTATTTCAGCGCACTGCACAGTGGGTTTTACCAAAATCGGACATGCCACTGCTTACTCCTGTACGTGCGATGTTTAAATTATTACCTTTGACGCAACAACTGATGCGTGGTTCGGTCTATGGAATTTTTGAAACCATAAATGGTGGTATTCAAAGTCCTGCTGCAATGAAACAATTCCAAAAACTTGCCAAATGGCATTTAAATTTTCAAATTAAAGATCCTGTGCTACGTGAAAAATTAACGCCGAATTTTATTATTGGTTGTAAGCGTATTTTACAATCCAATCATTGGTATCCTACACTTGCTCAAAAAAATGTGGATGTGATCGCAAGTGGATTAACTGAAGTTAAAGGGAATCGCTTAATTGCAAAAAATGGTGAAAGCTGTGAAGCTGATGTGATCATTTTAGGAACAGGGTTTGAAATTGCAGAACCACCGATTGCCAACCGTGTTTATAATCGTTTTGGGCAAAAAATGTCAGATGTCTAGCAAGGTAGCCCAGAAGGTTATATGGGGACAATGGTTGAAAATTGCCCGAATGGTTTCTTAATGTTTGGTCCTAATGTTGCTGTGAGTTCATCGGCATTTATTATTATTGAAGCACAACTGAATTACATTATGGATGCTTTGAAACAAGCGATTCGGTTAAATATTCAAACCATTGAACCAAACCCAGTAATTAGCCGGCAATTTAATGAAAAAGTACAGGCAGCACTACAGTCGACTGTGTGGAATAAAGGCGGGTGTCAAAGTTACTTTATTGACCGTAATGGGCGTAATAGTACGGTGTGGCCGTGGACAACCTTTAAGCTGCGTGAAAAAATGAAACAATTTAATTTATCGGAGTATTTGATTGATTACACGCCTGACACAAAAAATTCACACCTATAGAAACAATATAAATAGAACGATATAAGCAAAGTGCAGATTTAATCAATAAGGGTTGCATTTTTCGTGCAAAGCTATGTTCAATTCGTTCGCAGCTCATAATGCTGAGGACATATTTTTTGTACTTTTACAATCTTTTTTAGATGACTTACTAGTTGATGGAAAATGGACATTTTCACTAGTTTATCGGGAATTTTGGCATATTTTGTCCTGTGGTGATGAAAACTTATACCGTACATTCAAGAGGTAAAATAAAAAGTCAATTGAGGAATGTATGTCATTAAAAGGAAAAACTGTATTTATTACAGGTGCGAGTCGTGGTATAGGGCGTGAAATAGCATTACGTGTCGCAAAAGATGGTGCCTATGTGGTCATTGCTGCTAAATCTACAGAAGAGCATCCAAAATTGGGTGGTTCAATTTATACCGTTGCCAAAGAGGTCGAAGAAGCAGGTGGTCGAGCACTTGCAATTGCGTTAGATGTGCGTGACCAAGCGCAAGTTGTGCAAGCGATGCAGCAGGCAGTGGAACATTTTGGTGGTATTGATGTGGTGATTAATAATGCAGGTGCAATTAAACTTTCCGGAGTCGAGTCACTAGATCCAAATCGCTTTGACTTGATGTATCAAATTAATACTCGTGCGGTTATGGTGTGTAGCCAAGCGGCATTGCCTTATTTGAAAAAAAGTGAAAACCCACATATTTTAAATCTTTCTCCGCCGTTAAATTTGGATGAAAAGTGGTTTGCAAGCTATGCACCGTATACCATTACCAAATATGGCATGAGTATGTTGACCATTGGCATGAGTCAGGAATTTGCTCATTATGGCATCAGTGTTAATTCATTATGGCCAAAAACGATTATTGCGACCGCTGCTGTTGAATTTACCGTTGGGGGCAAACAACTTTTTAATCAAGCACGCTTACCAACGATTATGGCAGATGCAGCATATGCCATTTTAACGAGCGAAAAACGTGCGATCAGTGGGCGTTTAATGATTGATGAAGATATATTACGCGAAAAAGGAGTGACAGATTTTGCTCAATATCGCTATGCAGATACTGATGACGAATTAATGGTCGATTTATTTGTAGAAAAATAGCCTAAGAACGCATATAAATCTCGACTCTTATTGCGTAGAGAGCAAGCGCGTAGAGATGTGCTTTGCTTTTTTAAATCTGGATGTTGAAATAAAAATATACAAATACATTGAAAAGCTATTTTTATGCTACATAAGGATAAATTTTAACATTGGAAAATAGTCGAAAAAGGTAGATGATATATGAAGGTTTATTGACAATTGTTCTATACTGACGATGACGCAAGCCATGTGGATAATGTCAATAAATCCGAATATGTTGATGACAACATTGTTCTTAAAGTCAAAATAACAGGTGAGATTTAACTTCGTGTTTGAACTAGATTGCAAACTACTCAGCATTTTTTATTATATTTATAAATTTAAAAGTGTTTCTTTGGCAGCAGACCATTTAGAAATGAGTCAGCCCACGGTGAGTAATATCCTCAATAAAATACGTGCACATTATAATGATCCATTATTTTTGCGTATTGGCAATGAAATGGTGCCCACTGAGTTGTCGAAGCAATTATTCCCATTGGTCAGTGAAGCATTGAGTAAAGTTGAAATTATTAATAATTTTACAGTGGATTTTGATCAAGAAGCGTCGCATCAACAATTTACGATTGCGATGACTGATGTCTCGCATTTGGTCTTATTGCCGAAAATATCGCAATATCTCAAAGCACATGCGCCGCATGTTAAACTCAATGTGCGTGCAATCACCACTGAAACCAGTTATCAAATGGCAAATGGTGAGATTGATCTCGCGATTGGTTTTTTACCACATTTGGAAAATGGTTTTTATCAGCAAAAATTATTTGAGCAGTTTTATGTTGTGATTGCTTCGAAGGATCATCAACGTTTGAATAATCAAAATATTTCTGTTGAACAATATTTGAATGAATCACACATTGATATTGATGCGGGCATTGGACATTATCATATTGAAAATGAGCTACATAATTTAGGCTTAAAACGTAATATTTTGATGCGTATTCCGAGTTATTTGGGTGTGGGTTTGGTGGTGCAAGATACAGATTCAATCGCCACTGTGCCGTATTATTTAAGTCAGGTCTTATTATCGCGTGGTAATCTGCAAATTTTACCTGCACCGATTGCTTTTCCAACCTATTCGATTAAACAGTATTGGCATATGTCTTGCCATCATAAAACCAGTCATCAGTGGTTGCGACACATGTGTTATGAAATTTTTAGTCAAGTTAATTCGATGCCTTTGCCGAGTCAATTACTGAATGTTGCGCGAGACTAAGGCTGAAAAAACCTCATCATTTTGCATGATTCAGTGATGATGTCTAACTTGAAGTTAATTCGCTTGGAGCTCAGATTCAGTTAATTTGTCGGGTGTCATGAGTGCTTGATTTACATAGAGTTTGATCAGGCGTTCACGAGAACCAATTGACTTTTGGTAATGTGTTGAATTTAAAAGTAAGGATGCACCATACGTCACTGTCCAAATATATGAAAGATAATCTCGGATGGACATGATGCTATTTAATGATTTTAAATGATCTGCAAATAAATCACGAATTTCTAAAATCCGCGCTTCACGAACTTGATATAATTCTTCAAATAAGTCTTTGAGTTTACGCTCATTATTGGTTAGGCGTTCTTCGATGACATGCAATAAGATTGTACGATTTGAATTCAGCATGTTGTAAAGCATATATTGCGATACATAGGTTTTAATATCATGATTGTAGTTTTTAGAAATTTCTAATAAGCGTTTTTCGTTAAGAATAATTAGCTCTAAATACAACTGGTTTTTGCTTTTAAAATGTTTATAGATGGTGCCTTTGGCAATATCTAACTCTGCCGCCAATTCAGCAAGGGTAATATCTTGGTTATTATCGAGTAAAAGGGTTTCTGCCATGGCTAAAATTTTCTCTTTTCTGAGTAGAAAATTTTGTTGGCGAACTGTACTCATTTAAATAGTTCCAAATTATGGATAAAGAACGAAAATGAATTATAACAGGTATTCATTGTCTTGAATAAAACTATAGTCTAGTTTTATTCAATAATTTTCAGTTTTAGAAGTAAAAATCACGTAAATATTCAATATCCTACTTTCTCGAATTATTTGTCAATAAAACTGAACCTATGAGGTCAATATCTTGGAATAAAATTCCATTTTTAATCGATTTCATTTATTGTTTTTGACAATCTAAAACTTGCAAAAGTTTTGAAGACACAAGATGTGTTATGCAATTTAGGATTATCATCACTTCTTGGCTATGATCTTGGTTCAGGCATTTGTAACTGCAAAGCTGTTGATATGATGATTTAAAAGTTGATATTTCAAGTAATTTGAAATATCCCCAGTGATGATTTTCACCGATTTTTATTATGTAAAAAGGCTTCTAATCATAAGGAAGTCTGCAAAAAGGAATGCGACATGCCTATCTATAATGCACCGCTTAAAGACATGGATTTTATTTTAAATGATGTGTTTAAAGCGGAACAATTTTGGCAAAACAATGAAAATTTAGCGCATTTGGACATGGCAACAGCCAATGCGATTTTGGAAGAAATGGCTAAATTTTCGAAGAATGTCATTCTTGATTTAAACCGTTCAGCAGATGAAGATGGCGGTGCACAGTTCAATCAAGGTGTGGTTACAACACCAAAAGGTTTTAAAGAAGCATTTCAACAATTTGCAGATGGTGGTTGGGTTGGCTTAGGTGCAAATGAAGCATGGGGCGGTCAGGGCATGCCTAAAATGCTGACTGTACTTGCAGATGAAATGATTTGGAGTACTAATCCATCATTTATGTTGTATCCACTGTTGACTGTGGGTGCAGGCATGGCAATTGATCAAGCAGCATCTGAAGAACAAAAAGCGACGTATTTACCGAAGTTTTATACAGGTGAATGGTCAGGTACCATGTGTCTGACTGAGCCGCATTCAGGCACAGACCTCGGGATTATCAAAACCAAAGCTGAACCGAATGAAGATGGTTCTTATAACATCACGGGCACTAAAATCTTTATTACCAGTGGTGAACATGACTTGTGTGAAAACATTATTCACCTTGTTTTAGCAAAAACACCAAATGCGCCTGCGGGTTCTCGCGGTATTTCGCTCTTTATTGTGCCGAAATTTTTAGTGAACCAAGATGGTTCCTTGGGTGAGCGTAATACTTTAGGTGCAGGTTCGATTGAACATAAAATGGGCATCAAAGGCTCGGCAACCTGTGTGATGAATTTTGATGCTGCTAAAGGCTTTATGGTAGGTAAAGAAAATCAAGGCTTGGCAGCCATGTTTATCATGATGAACTATGAGCGTTTGTCGATGGGGATTCAGGGCATTGGTGCATCTGAATATGCCTATCAAAATGCAGCACAATATGCGACGGATCGTTTACAAGGTCGTGCCGCTACAGGTGTGAAATCTCCTGAAAAACCTGCTGACTCTATTTTAGTACACGGGGATGTACGCCGTATGTTATTGAATGTACGTGCTAATAATGAAGCTTCTCGTGCATTTGCAGTCTATGTAGGGCAGCAATTGGATATTACCAAGTTTTCAACCGATGCCGAAGCTGTGCGTAAAGCCAATGACCGTGTGGCATTGTTAACGCCGATTGCTAAAGCTTATTTAACTGATAAGGCACTCGATTCTGCATTAGAAGCACAAATGTGTTTCGGTGGTCATGGTTATATCCGTGAATGGGGGATGGAACAGTGTATTCGTGACTTACGTATTTCACAGATTTACGAAGGGACGAATGGCGTTCAAGCCATTGATTTGATTGGTCGTAAAACCATTAAGTCAAATGGTGCTTTTATTGCGGAATATATTGCGGAAATTCGTGAGTTTGCAGCTGTAATGGATGATGCTTTAAGCATTAAAGCTGCCACTTTAGATGTGTGTAATCAAGTTGAATCATTGACGCAGTTTATTCTTGGGCAAGCGAAGGCGAATCCTGATTTTTCAAATGCAGTTGCTGTCGATTATTTACATGCTGTTGGCTTGTTGAGCTTCACTTATATGTTTGCTCGTATTGCTCAGGCAGCACAGGCGAAGTCGGAAAGCTTCTATCAGAATAAACTCGTGTTAGCGCAGTATTATGTCGCGAAAGTATTGCCTGATTTGGCTGCGCGTATTCAGCGTGTCCAAGCAGGTGCAGAGTTAGTTATGCAGTTACCTGAAGACTATTTTACAGCGCAGGCGTGATAAGTTTTTAGCTGAGGCATAAGTTTGTAATGAGAGTTCCTTCTCTCGCGCTGTATAAGGCTTAGGGAAAAGGTTAGGATGAGGAGAATTGTACATAAATAAAATTCTCCCTCCTGAGAAACGACGTTTTTCATCCTGAAAGGAGAGGGAACGATTATTACCTGTGTAATACTCTTATCAGTACTTACAATAATTTATTTGAAACATGATTCAAGATTAATCATGGACAGTTTTGAGTGAGTACGCTTGCTCAAAATGCATAACAAAATTGAAAATAGATGGAATAGGTAGATAACAATGATCGTAATTGTAGACGCAGTACGTACCGCAATGGGCGGTTTTCAAGGTGCATTATCGGCATGTAGCGCACCTGATTTAGGTGCAGTAGCCATTAAAGAAGCGGTTGCACGAGCAGGTTTACAACCGACAGATATTGATGAAGTGATTTTTGGTTGTGTGCTTCCTGCAGGTTTAAAACAAGGTCCTGCACGCCAAGCCATGCGTCAGGCAGGTTTACCTGATACAACAGGTGCAACCACTATTAATAAAATCTGTGGTTCAGGCATGAAAGCGGTCATGCAGGCAGCAGATGCAATTAAAGCGGGTTCGGCAAATATCGTGGTTGCAGGAGGCATGGAGTCGATGTCTAATGCCCCTTATTTGTTGGACAAAGCCCGTGCAGGCTATCGTATGGGGCATGGTAAAGTCACAGATCATATGTTCCAAGAAGGTTTGGAAGATGCGGAAACGGGTCTTTCTATGGGTATTCTTGCACAAGAAATGGCAGATAAAAAAGGCTATACGCGTGAACAACAAGATGCTTATGCCATTAGTTCTTTGAATAAAGCTGTTGAAGCAGTTCAGAATGGTTATTTCAAGGCTGAAATCGTGCCTGTTACTGTGTCTTCACGTAAAGGGGATGTGGTTATTGAGCAAGATGAACAGCCTTTAAATGCCAAAGTTGATAAAATCCCAACATTACGTCCTGCATTTAAAAAAGATGGAACAATTACCGCAGCGAATGCCAGTTCAATTTCAGATGGTGCATCGGCTTTGGTAGTCACCTCTGAAGAGCTTGCTGCTGAACGTGGTTTAAAACCATTGGCAAAAGTTGTGGCATATGCAACCAACTCGCAGCATCCATCTGAGTTTACCATTGCACCTGTAGGCGCAATTGAAAAAGTGTTGAAGCAAACAGGTTGGACTGCTGAAGAGGTTGATCTTTGGGAAGTGAATGAAGCGTTTGCGATGGTGGCAATGCTTGCAATCGATGGTTTTAATTTAGACCGTGAAAAAGTCAATATCAATGGTGGTGCATGTGCACTCGGTCATCCATTAGGTTCTTCGGGTTCTCGTATTATTGTCACTTTGATTCATGCTTTAAAACGTACAGGTGGCAAAAAAGGGATTGCATCCTTATGTATTGGTGGCGGTGAAGCAACTGCGATTGCGATTGAGCTTATTTAATCGTTTTTCTATATAGATTTAAAACTCAAGATGAATCAACATCCTTGTGCGCAAGGGTGTTGGATAGTGACATGCAATATTTTTATTTTTTATTTGTATTTTGAGATTTTTCAATGATTAACGGTTTAGAGCGTATTCGCTGTGCAGCATTGCACGAAAAAGTCATGTCTGTAGAAAAGGCGATTTCATTCATTCAAGATGGTGCAGTGGTCGGTTTAAGTGGTTTTGGTGGTGCAGGTGAAGCAAAAACAGTACCACTTGCCTTGGCAGATTATGCACAAAATCATCCTATGAAGATTACTTTGGCAACAGGTGCAAGTTTGGGTAATCGCATTGATGGGCGTTTAAATGATGCTCATGCTTTGGCACGCCGTTATCCTTACCAAGCTGATCCAACTTTACGTAAAGCCATTAATAATGGCGAAGTGATGTATATCGATCAGCATTTGTCAGAACTGGCCGATAATATTCGTCATAAAAACCTACCGAAAATCAATGTCGCTGTGGTTGCTGCAACAGCAATTACTGAAGATGGACAAATTATTCCTACAGGTTCATGCGGTAACTCAGCAAATTTCATTGAAATGGCAGATCATGTAATTATTGAAATTGACAATACCATTAGCCCTGTACTTGAGGGTGTGCATGATGTTTACTTGCCAAAAGCACGTCCACATCGTGATCCGATTCCTTTAACTGCGGCAGGTGAGCGTATTGGCACAGTGGGGATTCATGTTGACCCAAGTAAAATTTCAGCCATTGTGATGAATGATTTGCCTGATACCTCATTTAAAATGGATGAGGCAGATGATGAAACGCTTGCGATTGCGAAACATTTGGTTCATTTTTTTGAAAATGAAGTAGCAGTGGGACGTTTACCTGAAAATTTAGGACCGCTACAGTCGGGTGTTGGTTCCATTGCTAATGCGGTGTTTGCTGGTTTTGAACATTCTAATTTTCATGATCTAGAAATGTATTCGGAAGTTTTACAGGACTGTACTTTTAAATTAATCGATTCAGGGAAAATGAAGTTTGCTTCAGGCTGTTCGATGACCTTGTCGGATGAATGTGCCAAACGTGTCATGAATAATTTTGAGCAATACAAAGATAAAATTGTCCTGCGCCCGCAGGAGCTTTCCAATAATCCTGAAATTATTCGCCGTTTAGGTATTATTGCGATTAATACCGCACTTGAGTTTGATATTTATGGCAATGTCAATTCAACCCATGTCACAGGTACTAAAATGATGAATGGTATTGGGGGGTCAGGTGATTTCACTCGCCATGCGCATTTAGCAATTTTTGTGACGAAATCTATTGCTAAAGGTGGTGCGATTTCCTCAGTTGTGCCGATGGTCAGTCATTGTGATCATGCTGAACATGATATTGATGTTTTAGTTACAGAGCAGGGCTTAGCAGATTTGCGTGGTCTTGCACCACGTGAGCGTGCATTAAAAATTATTGAGAAATGTGCGCATCCAAGTTATCAGGCTGATTTGCTGAGTTATTTTGAACGTGCATGTGCATTAGGTGGTCAAACACCCCATGTATTACGTGAAGCATTATCTTGGCATGCGCAGTTTGAAGAAACAGGCAGTATGAAGTCAGCTTGAAGGTTTTAGTCATTCCTATTTTTTATCCATAAATTAAAAAGCCGCATCATCATCGTGATGCGGCTTTGTAATAATATAGTTTGAATATTTTGAATAAAAATTATACACTATTGTTTTTATATAATTGATTTAAAAGGTATTATTTTGAATAAATTCTTCATTTTGTGTTTAGCTATTTTAACAGTAAGTGCTGCAAATGCTCATTCTGGTGGTACCAACTCACAAGGTTGTCATACCAATAGTAAAACGGGCGATCATCATTGTCATTAAATTAAAAAAGCAGGAAAAAATCCTGCTTTCTTAATAATCTATCAAAAAAGAAAAAATTTTCTTTAATCCGCACGACGCCAAATGGTGCCTTGACGAGTATCTTCCAAAACCACACCTTGATCTAACAATGACTGACGAATGGCGTCGGCTTTGGTAAAGTCTTTGGCTTTTTTTGCATCAACACGTTGTTGAATAAAATCGGCAATTTGCTCTTCAGATAAAGCCAATGCTTCTTGACCAATATCTGACTTTAAGAACTCATCTACATCATGTTGTCCTAAGCCTAAAATATCGCTGAGGTAACGCAAAGTCGAGTAGTACAGTGCAGACTGTTGTGCATTTTCTTCTTTTACGGCACGGTTTAATTCTCTAATCACTTCAAACAACACGGCAAGTGCTTCTGAAGTATTAAAGTCATCACGCATAGCCGTATTAAAGCGTTCAACCAAATTTGTTTCTAAAGTTTTAACAACAGTATTGCCATACACTTGTTCATAGGCTTTAAAAGCATGATAGAAACGAGTTAATGCATTTTTCGCTTCTTTGAGTGCAAAATCAGAGAAGTTCACAGGACTACGATAGTGCGAAGATACGATAAAGTAGCGAATCACTTCAGGGTGGAATTTTTCCATCACATCACGAATGGTAAAGAAATTGCCTAAAGACTTTGACATTTTCTCGCCATCAACATTAATGAAACCAACATGCATCCAATAATTGACATATTGTTCGCCTGTAGAGGCTTCCGATTGGGCAATTTCATTTTCATGATGTGGGAAGGTTAAATCTGAACCACCACCGTGAATATCGAAATGATTGCCTAAGCAACAGGTCGACATTGCTGAGCATTCGATGTGCCAACCCGGACGACCATTGCCCCACGGTGAAGCCCATGATGGTTCATTTTCTTTGGCATGTTTCCAAAGGACAAAGTCAAACGGATGTTTTTTCTCGACTTCAACATCGACACGTTCAGAAGCGCCGGCTTGCATATCTTCAAGTTTACGACCCGAAAGACGACCGTATTTGTCAAATTTTTCAACTTCAAAATAGACATCGCCATTATTCGAAGCATACGCCGTGCCATTGTCCACCAAAGAACCAATCATGTTTTGCATTTGGTCGATGTAGTCTGTTGCACGAGGTGCTTCATCAGGTTCAGCACAGCCCAAGCGTGCTGCATCATCATTCATTGCGGTAATAAAACGATCGGTCAAAGCAGTAATGCTTTCGCCATTTTCATTGGCACGTTTAATAATTTTGTCGTCAATGTCGGTAATGTTACGCACATATTTGACTTGCCAACCCTGACTACGCAAAAAACGGATAATGTAGTCAAATGCAACCATCACACGCGCATGTCCAATATGACAGTAATCATAAACTGTCATACCACAGACATACATGTCGATCTGTCCTTCTTTACGGGGTACAAATTCAACTTTTTTACGTTGCTCAGAATTGTAAAGAACAAAAGGTTGCATAGTGCTTCTAAATGCTTCATTAAAATGGTGGTTCATCTTAACCTAAGCATTTTTTTTCATAAAGTTAAAATCAAAAGAAAGATGAGTTTTTGATTAAGTTTTTAGGTAAATGATTTTTAAGGATGAATATTATTGCAACAATAACGAATTTTGTCGCTGAACGAGGCATGGGGAGATTCGAGGTATTGATATTTGTTGCCTAAAACAATAGTGAGAATGAAAAATTAAATTACCAACCCAATTTTACTTCCGCTATGCATCAACCAATGTTAAATGATCAATACTAATCTAAGTTAAAATCTAATTTTAGATATTTTAATATTTATCTCAAATTAAATTCAATTTTTAAGAAAGATAATTGGTGATCTAATAATTTATTTTATTATTATATTTCAATTGTTTGAAATGTATTACAAATCATCTTTATTAAGTTCAGCAACTGTATACATTAAAAATCTTTCAAGATTTTTAAACATGTGATAATTGCCATCAAAGAACACCCATATTCTAGGCTCTTCATACCCAGCAACCCACTCTAGGTATGTTTCATTAGTATCAAATGGATCAAAACCAAAAATAGAAATTTTTGAAAATCCAACTGTTGCTGGCGGCACAAAATCCCAATTTTCTATTCTAAGATTTATATTTTCAACTAAATGCTCAATATTTTGGTGGTTATTAATTTCATCAAGACTTAGCCATGTTTGCAAGAGAAAAGCATCTTCCCATTTACCAACAAAATTAAATCGTTCAACAAGCATTGGGCTTAAGTTCCTTAAACCACCATCTAATGTTTTAATCTTTAGAGTATTATTACCAACTTTATGTAGTATTTGCTCATTCGAAACATCGCTTTCATTTATCATTTTTAAATTTAATAGTAGTTTTTGAATCTTACTCATTAAGCGCCTCCGTAATGTTTTAAGTCATGTACTACATTGCTTTGATTGCTTCAGTTTTGAATATTTTACTGTATAAATCTTTTGTTTTTGCTCATAGTAAACTTCTAATGAGTATGTTTAGTTTACCAAGTTAAAGCCTCCGTTTTTTTCAGCACACATCATATATCATGAACTTGAAAAATCGATAAAACTTATTTCTCTACATAAATTATGCACATTCATTGCTAAGAAAATGAAAATTATACATTTAGAAAATACCTTCGCTGCATAGCTATGATAAAATTGCCAAAATTATTTTTTGCTTGCAGCGAGTGATCCTCTCTGCAAAGATCAGGTAAATCGACTTTGAATCCTACAAACATGCCGAATCAGATTGATTTTCAAAAAGTTGCACTCGAAACCCTAAGCATCGAAGAGCATGCTTTAGAAGTCCTAGCATCTCAAATTGATGAACGCTTTAGCCAAGCCTGTGAAATTATTTTACAGTGTAAAGGGCGTTTAGTGATCACAGGAATGGGTAAGTCAGGTCATATTGGACGCAAAATGGCTGCGACTTTTGCCTCGACAGGAACACCATCCTTCTTTATGCATCCCGGTGAAGCAGGGCATGGCGACTTGGGTATGTTGGTCAAAGGGGATGTGTTGATTGCGATTTCCTACTCAGGAAAAAGCGATGAAATCATGATGTTGATGCCACTCATCAAACATGTAGGTGTGCCTTTAATTACCATTAGTGGTCATGACAAAGGGCCAATGCCACAAAATGCAGATGTGGCTTTGACTTTGGGGGACATTCAAGAAGCCTGTCCACTCGGTCTTGCACCGACTTCAAGTACCACTGCAACTTTAGCTTTAGGTGATGCACTTGCAGTTGCGCTATTAGAAGCGCGTGGTTTTACTTCGGATGATTTTGCTCGATCTCATCCTGCGGGAGCATTGGGTAAACGTTTGTTATTGCATGTCAAACATTTAATGCATACAGGTGAAGAACTGCCAAAAGTATCACCAGATACCCCAATGAACAAAGTATTGTATGAAATTTCCAATAAGCGTTTAGGTTTAACCACCATCGTCGATGAAAAAGATACTTTACTCGGGATTTTTACTGATGGTGATTTACGTCGTTTGATCGATAAACAGCAAGGCTTTGATGTGAATTTGGCGGTGTCAGAAGTGATGATTCAACATCCATCTACCATTTCACAAGAAGCACGTGCAGTTGAAGCTTTAGAAAAGATGAATGAAAAGAAAATTAACCAATTTATTGTGGTTGATGATGCCAATAAAGTTATCGGTGTAATCAGTATGCATGACTTAATCCAAGCAGGAGTAAACTAAACCATGGCTTCTTATGTTTTATTAGAACAAGCGCGCCATATTGAAGCTTTGGTTTTAGATGTAGATGGTATCTTAAGTGATGGTTTTGTAACTTTGACCAATACAGGCGACGAAATCAAATCTTTTGATATTCGTGATGGTTTGGGTATGAAATTGGTACAGCAAGCAGGCATTAAAGTCATCATTATTACGGGGCGTAAAAGCAATATTGTTGAAAAACGTATGTCTGACTTAGGTGTAGACTTAGTTTATCAAGGACGTGAAGACAAAGGTGTTGCTTTACGTCAAGCCTGTGCACAGCTTAATATTGATCCAGAAGATTGTTTATATATGGGCGATGATTGGCCTGATCTTTCAGCTTTTGCCATTGCAGGGATGAAAGTCACTGTACCGAATGGGCATGTGGAAGTGCGCCGCCGTGCAGACCTTGTAACACAAGCGATGGGTGGACGTGGTGCGGTACGAGAAGTGTGTGATATGTTACTGATGTCAAAAGGTGTTTACCAAGAACTCCTTGAAAAATTCATTGCAATCCCACATTAATATGGTGCAGTCCTGTATTTAAATTCAGTATGTTGATGAGTATTTATGGATACTAAAGCGTTGTATGTCACCGCAGTGCTGATCGCAGCAGTGAGTGGTGGTTATTACTATTACAGTGGTAAAGGTCAAAAATTGGATGCAGACTCTGCCCAAAATATGACTTATTCTGCTGAGGGTATTCATGTCGTACAAACCGATGAAAATGGTAATTTACATGTGCGTGCAACGGTTGATCATTTAGAGCAAGATTTGAAAAAAGATACTTCAAAATTGAGCAATTTAAATGCATCGATGTATGAAAATAATCAGGTAAATTCCACTTTTTATGCAAAGCAAGCCCACGGTTATGAAGATAACCAAAAAGTTGTTTTGACAGGTGAAGTCAAAGCGACAAAAATAGGTGAACAAGGACAATTGGTATTTTTAACTGATGAATTAACGGCTTATCCGAAAAAACGTATGTTAGAAACCGAGAAACAAGTGACTGTCACCGCACCTAATGCATCATTTATCAGCCAAGGTTTAAACGCAAATTTAACCACAGGTGAATACGAGTTTTCACATATTCGAGGAAAGTATGTACCTAACTAAATTTTTATCCCAACCACAAACTTTCCTAAAACAATCTTTGTGGCTTGCAGGTTTAATCTGTGTTTCTGCAACTTCATTTGCATTACCATCTGACCGTAATCAGCCGATTTCATTGGTTGCCGACAAAGCAACGTATAATGAGCGTACAGGCGTAACCACATATTCCGGCAATGTCATTATTGAGCAAGGAACAATGAAGTTGCAAGCGGCTTCAATTGTAGCTCAACTCAATAAAGACAAACAAATCAGTACCATTACAGCAAATGGTTCACCTGCAAAATTCCAACAACAAGTGGATACAGCGAAAGGCATTGCACGTGGTGAAGCACAAAAAATTATTTACAATGCAGAAACGGGCTTGATCAATTTGATTGGTAATGCTTATCTTTATCAAGATGGTGCGAGTATTCGTAGTAGTACCTTGAAATACAGCATGAATAAAGGTGATATTGAAGCCAGTGGTAGTACAGGTGCTTCAGGCACCAAAGGTCGTGTACAAATTATCATTCCGCCAAATGCGAGTAAATCTTTCCCAGGGGTGCGTGATTAATGACAGAAGCATTAAACCAACCACAAACCTTATGTATCAAGCACTTGGCGAAAGTGTATAGTAAACGTTGGGTGGTGAAAGATGTTTCATTTAGTATGCAAAGCGGTCAAATCGTTGGGCTGCTTGGACCAAATGGAGCGGGGAAGACCACAAGTTTCTATATGGTGGTCGGTTTGGTGCGTATGGATAAAGGTGAAATTCATTTAGATAATGAAGATATTTCAGACCTTGCTATGCATCAACGTGCGCGAAAAGGGATTGGTTATTTACCACAAGAAGCATCTATTTTCAGGAAATTGACCATTGCTGAAAATATCATGGCAATCTTGGAAACGCGTAAAGATTTAAACAAGCAACAACGTCAACAACGTCTGAAAGAATTATTGGAAGATTTTAAAATCACCCATATTAAAGATTCTTTAGGCATGAGTGTGTCGGGCGGTGAACGTCGTCGTGCTGAAATTGCCCGTGCTTTGGCAGCAGATCCGAAATTTATGTTGCTAGATGAACCGTTTGCAGGTGTCGATCCGATTTCAGTGGGTGATATTAAAGACATTATTCGTCAGCTTAAAGATCGAGGCATTGGTGTCTTGATTACTGATCACAATGTGCGTGAAACCTTAGCCATTTGTGAGCATGCTTATATTGTGAGTGAAGGTGCCGTGATTGCTGAAGGCACACCAGAAGCAGTGTTAGCAAATGAAACTGTGCGTGAAGTTTACCTCGGTGATGATTTTACCGTTTAATGATGATTTTCTCTATGTTGATTAAAGAGAGCATACGCTCTCTTTTTTATTTTTTGTATTAAAATTCTTATACATACAACAGATTGCAGTATTCAAAATAAAATAGGTTATACTGCCTATTGATTGAGGATTTAACATTTTAGATTTATGCCATTTACCCTTGTAACTGAAGTTTTTTTTGAAGAAGACATTAAAAAAAGTCGTTTTCAAGCCATTGCTGCCCCTGTTGAAAATGAGCAAGCAGTAAAAGACTTTTTAGAAAAACATTTAGATGGATCGACAACACATCAATGTTGGGCATGGAAAATTGGACATAATGTACGATTTAATGATGATGGTGAGCCATCTGGAACAGCAGGTCGCCCGATTTTAGCCACCATTGAAGGTAATGAGCTGACCAATACCATTGTGCTTGTTAATCGTTGGTATGGTGGCATTAAACTAGGTACGGGCGGTTTGGTGCGTGCATATGGTGGCTGTGCAGGGCAATGTTTAGTTTTGGCAGAAAAGGTTGAGCTCATTGAAAAAAAAGATGTGCGTTTTCAATGTCTATTTAATGAATGGTCTATTTTTCAATATGAGCTGAATCAACACAATATCGAATTTACTGAACAATACCATGCGGAAGGCGTTGAAATAGCAGCGCGTTTGCAACTACATCAAATCACACTTCTGGCTGATAAAATTCAGCATGTCACGCGTGGGCGAGAAACTTTAAAAGTCATGGATGATGAAAATGACTGAAGAACGTTTATTAAAATATCGAGAACAACATAAGCATCGTTTGAACTATATGCCTTGGTTGTATTATTCCCTTAAGCCTAAAAATCGTGTGTGGGCAGAACAGTGGCAACAAGACTATCAGCAATATTTAATGGACATGGAAACCATTGAAATTGGTAAAAATTGTTTTATTTCACCCTTGGCACATATTTTTGCTGAACCGGGGCGGAATATAAAAATTGGCGATAATACTTTTATTGCAGCAGATTGTACTTTGCATGGTCCACTAGACATTGGTAATGAAGTTGCGATTAATCATCATTGTATTTTAGATGGTGGACGTGTCGGGATCAAACTACATGATCAAGTACGGATCGCAGCATATTGTCATTTATATGCTTTTGATCATGGGATGGATTTAAATAGTCCTATTTATCAACAGGCTGTCACCTCAAAAGGGATTGAAATTGGCAAGGATGTTTGGCTAGGTGCGCATGTTGGCATCAAAGATGGCATTTCGATTGGTGATCATGCTGTCGTGGGAATGAACAGCATGGTGACTAAGAATATTGCAGAAAGAGAAATTGTGGTGGGTAACCCTGCACGTTTTATCCGATACCGTGATTAGGTGAACATTCTGTAAAAATTCCTGCTGTTTTGATGAAATTAATTACATGATCATGCCCAAAGCATAAAAAAGTTATGTTACTTTTATAGATAAGAAAGAGACCTAGGGCTGTCATGCCAAAGAGAGGCGACTATGAAACGTGTGATTGCATGTATTGATTCTTCACCATGTATTAATGCATTGGCAGAGGCTGCGGCATGGATTGCTCAAAAAACTCAACGAGAGTTGGTGCTTTTGCAAGTGCTTGATTATTATCCTGCGAGCTATCACTTGGGTGAAATTAGTGGTGTGATTGGTTTTGAAAGTAATGCGATGTTACTGAAGGAACTTGCTGAATTAGAACAAAAACAAAGTGAATTGGCGCTTGATTATAGTAATAATCTCTTAACGCATATTTCTGAAACGATTCAGCAGCAGTATGGTATTACACCGACAAAAATCCAAGAAAAAGGTGATTTTCTTGAACAGAGTTTCGGGGTTTTACGTTCAGATGATTTTGTCGTCATTGGTCGCGTAGGTGAGCGTTCTGCAGAAAAACATAAAGCTATTGGAGGGAATGTTGAAAACTTTATTCGTGGTGCAAAGTGTACTGTTTTAACGGTAGGTGAAACCTTTAAAGCGCCAACACGCTTTATTTTTGCTTATGAATATTCTGAAACCTGTCAGAAAATGTTAGAACGTGTTGCACAAAGTGATTTACTGCGGCAACTACAATGTCATTTACTCTATGTGGGCGATCATCCTGAAATTTTAAATGAACCTGCAAATCGTTTAAAAGAAGCAGGTTTGGATGTGGTGATCGAGTATCGTTATGGTGATGTGGCGGAAAATATCTTAGATTATCAAAACCAACATCAGATCCAATTGATTGTATTAGGCGCATTTAGCCACAGTAAAATCCATCAATTTTTCTTAGGAAGTGTGACAACCACAATTTTTCGTAATGCCAATGTTCCGCTTTTGGTGGTGAAGTAAATCATGATTAGCTTAGACTTAAAAGATGGCATAATTTCGATGCAGCATGACATTCTTTATCTGACAAGATAACAATGTAGATTAAAGTGCTTGATTTTTTAATGGAACTTAAAAATATTTTAGGTTGAGGTTGAATCGAATAAAAATTAAACTTTTTTAAAAAGTTATTATTTTTTAAGTGTTTATATTTTTATATGTGAGTTATCCACAAGTCTATGAACAACTTTAGTGGATAACTCATTTTAAATTAGATGCAAAATTTCAGTTTTGATCATCCTCTTGTAGAGATGATGTCATGATAAAAATGACCTATTTATTAAGATAAAAAAACGATTACTTTACGATAGCGATCGCAAAACCATCATGTCCTTTGCTTCCTACTGTTTGTAGCGCAGTACAAGATAAAATTTTAGGGTGATTTTGCATGGCACGATACATTTCACGGATGCCTTCAATACTTGGTTTAATATTCTCAGGATCTAATATATCACCTGCACGAATTACATTATCTAATACAATAATCGTACCTGAGTGGGACAGATTTAAGCTGAGTTCTAAATATTCAGGATAACTTTGTTTGTCAGCATCGACAAAAATAAAGTCGAACGCTTCGGTATTTGCAGGCAAGGCTTTTAAAATATCAGCGGCACGTCCTACTTTAAGATCAATTGTTTGTGGCAATTTGGCATTGTCGATATTTTCTTGTGCTAAAGCAGCGTGCGTATCTCGACCTTCAATTGTTAAAATATAGCCATCTTCAGGGAGTGCACGTGCCAACCACATGGTGCTATATGCCGCAAAAGTTCCTAATTCTAAAACACGTTTACATTTGTTCATCTGAATCAACATTTGTAATAGCATGCCTTGATTTGGCGCAACGGCTAAATGATCGGGAAAGCCACGCTCATCGGTATGTTTTAAAGTTTGAGTGAGAATAGGATCTTCTGGAATTAAATGTGATTCGATATAAGTATCGATGTCTGACCACATTTGTTGCATATTGTTTCACCTGAATAAAATTGGCAAGTTTGAATGAGCTGCATTTTAAACTTTTGAGCGTAGAGTGCAATTCTCGTTGACCTTTTTTGTTCTAGATTTTGATTTTAGTTGAGGCAGACATAAAAAAGAGGCCTGTTGACCTCTTCATGATGTTTTTAAATCTAGAAATTACACATTGAACTGTTACGACTGTGGTCTGGTCCCCAAGTACGATAACCTTGAGTATCGATATGGATTTGACCTGATGCGTATAAGCCTAAGCCCATATTAAAATTTTGACCATACTGCGACCAAAATTGGCAGAGTTTAAATTTGGTATTTTCAATATAGGCATAATCTTGTGGTTGTGGGTAAGCAGGACCGACACGAAAATCAATGGCAGAGTTAAATAAATGACGAGAAGACCCAGCCCCACCTGCACATTGGTTTAGCGGTAAATCACGATAAACTGATGTTACCTCAAAGTCAGTTAAGATTTTTGAGGCAACTAAATACTTAAATACACGTAGTGTTGGAATTTGGTTTGCCCAGACTTCACGACTTGGAATCATATATTCGGAACGACCACATTTTTGCCAATCTCGTGCAGTTTTAAATAACTCAAAACTAGGGATGATGTTCCCAACATTATTTTGTTCTAAATAACGTTCATATTCACGTGCACGAGCTTGGTTATCACCTTGCATGAGCCAATAGCGATAAGAAGCAGGCATGACCTTTTGAGCAGCAGTATGTTGAATTTCCACTTTTTCTTGTGGAATATAAATACGTTGACCCTGTGTAGGGGTTCCGATGGTCTGACCTTTTTGAGGGGTGGATGTACATCCGATCATCATCATTGGAACTATGCTGATGGCTAAGAAGCCCTTCAAAATATCTTTCATTCTATATGTGTACTTGTAAATTAACATCCTATTTTATTCTAATTTTTAGGAGAGAATCTGTATAAATTGCAAACAAATGTATGTTTTAAGTTGAGCGTATAAAAAAAGACCAGCTAAGCTGATCTTTTTATGCATTATTTTTCTAAATATTGCAATTTGTCTGGTTTACCGTTCCAGTCTTCACGGTCTTCAGGCTGATCACCAATTTGTGTGATGTTCGGCCATTTTTGTGAGAGGTCTGCATTGAGTTCAATAAACACTTCTTGACCTTCTGGTAATTCATCTTCCGAGAAGATTGCATTTGCAGGGCATTCTGGTTCACATAATGCACAGTCAATACATTCATCGGGGTTAATCACGAGGAAGTTTGGACCTTCATAGAAGCAGTCTACAGGGCATACTTCTACGCAGTCTTGATATTTACACTTAATACAATTTTCAGTGACAACAAAGGTCATGGCGTCAGCTACCTAAAAATATGGTTCTAATTAATAATGGTGTATTTTAGGCAAAAAAGCGGGTAAGTAACAATTGCTTTTATTGATATTTGTTATATAAATGGCTGCTGAATTTACTATCAAACCAATAAGCTGTGCTTTTTTTAACCAAAAACATGAAGTTTGTACCTAAAATGATTTGAATAGCAATTATTCAGAATAGTTTAGCTGAATTTGTTGGAAGTGAGTGAGAAGCTTTATGTCCCCATATATTGTTGTAACAAAAGTGGATTAGGGTAAATTGAGCAATCAGTTTTAAAAATAAAAAATTAAAGTAAGAATGTGATCACATTTTTTTAGGCTTGGATATCGTATATATTCAGATTTTGATTAAGTATAAATAAATCCCAAAAGGTATATTGTTAAAATGAAAAAATATATTTTTATCCTTACATTGTTAAGTTTTTGCCAAACGCATGCTGAGGCGCTTGAACGTACTCAGCAAATGATAACTGATAGCTTTACATGTGTAGCAAATGAAAAAGATAGTGCAAATGTTTTAAACTCTTTAAATCAGCATAGACAAGAAATGACGGATCGTGAAGTAAAAAAACTCGATTTCCCTGAAAAATATGCAGTGCTGAAGCAGCCTATTCAGATTTTAGGCATTAAAACTCAATATTATTCAGTGAATAAGGTCGAGATAGATAAAAATAATAAATTTATGACGTTTAGTTTATATATTCCAAATCAAAATTCTCTTCAGTTGATTGAAACATTAGCAAAAAAATACAAAGCAGTGCCAGATCAAGAATCTCATCAAATGTTTAAAGAACAAGGCTTAAATATTCGTATGTATCATTTAAATGAAACACAAACAGGAAAATACAAACGCCAACTTACAATGAATAATGCATGGTTGCCAGATGAGCAGCATAATCCTTGGCCATTTGTTGAAATCTCATGTGCTTATATCCCTAAATAATAAAATAACCATAAAACCTTTTGAATGTGAATATTTGAAATTTTATTGATTATTCAAACATTTAAATTTAAAAAATATGAACTCAAAAGGTTAGTTTTTATTTAAAAATCATCAATCATTATCTTGATTAAAAATACAACAATGTTAAATTCTAGTGAGAAGCTTAGAAAAGTTTTCTTTTTGTTCAAAAAAATGACATGAGTTAATTCATATTTTCAATTAGTTAAAAGTATAAGTTTTTGTAATCAGCCATATTAAAATTTAAAACTGCAAAGGATTTGCAACATGATTCAAAATGACATTCAACGCGCCCGCCGTATGCATATTGCGGATATCCCAAGACGTAGTGCACAACGTTTTGGCGATAAAATAGCCCTTGTTGATCAAACGCAACAGATAAGCTTTAAAGAGTTTCATCAGCGTGTAGAGCAGATAGCGATGCATTTGCATCAGCAAGGTTTAAGCAAAGGCGATAAGCTCATGATTCTCTCGCATAATTGTTGGCAATTTCCAGCACTTTTATATGCGACAGCGCAACTTGGTGTAATCAGTGTTCCAATTAATTTTATGCTAAATGCCTTAGAAGTGAATTATTTATTGCAGCACTCACAACCTAAAATGGTGGTGGTCGAAGATGATTTATGTGCGGTGATGGAACAAGCTTTGCTTAACATTAATTTTAACTTACCGCAGCAAGTCGTGCTTGATCTCAATCAAGTAAAAGTTGCAGCACAATGGCAAAATTTCCATACATTGTTAAAGCCTACAGCGATTGTATTGCCTGAGGTGGAACTGCATGCCCATGAGCCGATCCGTATGATGTATACCAGTGGCACTGAATCTTTGCCAAAAGGAGTGTTGTTAAATAGTGAAGCGCTCATGGCACAATATACCAGTTGTATGGTGGAAGGGCAGATGAGTTCGAATGATCGTGAAATTCATGCTTTTCCAATGTATCACTGTGCACAATTGGATGCTTTTTTAAATGTTGATTTAATTTTAGGGGCAACGAGTTATATTTTTCGACGTTTTGAGCCAGACGCGGTATTAGAAACCATCGCCAAAGAGAAAATTAGCAAATTATTTTGCCCGCCCACAGCTTGGATTGCCTTACTCAACTCTAAAAAATTTAATCCAAAAGAATTAGGTTCATTAAGTAAAGCGTATTATGGAGCATCGGCTATGCCTAAAGCGGTGATTGAAGAATTACTGCAAAAATTACCCCATATTCGCTTTTGGCAATTTTATGGGCAAACCGAAATGGCACCTGTAGCAACCGTTTTACACCCTGAAGATCATGTTGAATATGCAAACTCAGTGGGCAAACCTGCATTTAATGTAGAAACGCAAATTATGGCTGAAGATGGTAAAATTTTGCCGCAAGGCGAAGTTGGGGAAATTGTGCATCGCAGTGTGCATTTAACGCAAGGCTATGATCAAAATGATGAAAAGAATGCTGAAAGTTTTCAGCATGGTTGGTTCCATAGTGGCGATCTGGGTTATTTGAATGAACACGGTTATCTTTTTGTGGTAGATCGTATTAAAGATATGGTCAAATCAGGCGGTGAAAATGTTTCGACACGTGAGGTGGAAGAAATTATTTACCGTATGGCTGCTGTGAAAGAAGTCGCTGTATTTGGCACGCCACATCCGCGTTGGATTGAAGCTGTTACGGCGGTTGTCATTTTACATCCTGATCAACATTTGGATGAGAAAATGATTATGGAATTTTGTTCACAGCATTTATCTGCATATAAAATGCCAAAAGTAGTGCATTTTGCGGAAGCTTTACCAAAAAATGCCAGTGGTAAGATTTTAAAACGAGTATTAAAACAGCAGTATCAGCAAAGTGAAGTGAAGGTGAGTTAAATGTGACATAACAGACCTATGAGGAATAGGTCTGTTAGTTTAGATGTAAATCTAGTCTTTTTTTAATAAATCTTTGAGGTGATATAACTGTGCCAATGCTTCACGTGGAGTTAAATTATCCACATCTAATACTGACAGTGCATCTAACGCAGGTGAAGATTTTTCAATTTCTACCACAGTTTCAATCACTTCAGGTGTGTTATCCATTTCAGTAAATAAATCATTTTGCACCGTATGATTAATCTGTTGCTGCTGTTGTTTTTCCAAAATTTTTAAGCGTTTTTGTGCTTCTTTAATCACGCTTTCTGGAATACCAGCCAGTTTGGCAACTTGTAAACCATGACTTTGACTCGCAGGACCTTTTTGTACTTTATGTAATAAAATCAAATTACCATTAAGTTCTTTGGCAGTCACATGATAATTGTCAATCGCATTTTCTTTGGCGAGTTCTGTCAGCTCAAAATAATGCGTAGCAAATAAGCACAAACATTTGATGCGTTTGGTCAAATCAAGCACACATGCCCAAGCCAAAGATAAACCATCGTAAGTACTCGTACCACGACCCACTTCATCCATAAGTACTAAAGATTGATTGGTGGCGTGATGCAAAATTTGGGATGTCTCGGTCATTTCCACCATGAAAGTTGATTTACCTGTCGATAAATCATCGGCAGAACCAATACGGGTAAAAATACGATCAATCGGTCCAAGCTGTGCAGATTTTGCAGGAACAAAGCTACCACAATAAGCAAGCAAACTGATTAAAGCTGTTTGACGCATAAAGGTAGATTTACCACCCATGTTAGGACCTGTGATAATGGCCATGCGATGATTAAAATCAAGCATCGTATCGTTCGGCGTAAATGGGGTTTTACTTAAAGATTCCACCACCGGATGACGTCCTGCAATGATATTGACACCGACCTCAGGTAAGTATTCAGGGCGATTCCAATTGTTTAAACGTGCTTGATGGGCAAAATTGGTTAATAAATCAATCTGTGCGATGGCACTACTCATCATTTGTAAATTGCCAATATCTGCACGTAATTCTTCTAAGAGCATCTCAAACAGCATTTTTTCACGGGCTAGGGCACGAGACTCACTTGATAAGACTTTGTCTTCAAAAGATTTGAGTTCAGGTGTGATATAACGCTCTGCATTTTTTAAGGTTTGACGGCGAATATAATGTTCAGGCGCTTGATCTGCTTGGGCACGAGAGAGTTCTATGTAATAACCACTGACACGGTTATAGCCAATTTTTAGGGTATGAATACCTGTATTTTCACGTTCTTGAGTTTCTAAATCGATGAGGAATTGACCTGCATGATCTCGAATTTTACGCAGTTCATCGAGTTCGCTGTCAAAACCTTCGGCAATGACATTCCCATCACGTAATAAAACAGGTGGATTTTCCACAATGGCAGACATCAAGCGAGCATGTAAGCCATTAAAATCGCCGAGTTCTTGATTCAGTTCGCTCAGTAAAACACTGGTATTTTGTTGTGTTAAAATGGGTTGTAATGCATGTCTGAGCAATGGAATTTGCGCACATGCCTGACGTAGTTGCACCAAATCACGAGGGCGAGCGCTGCCCAAGGCAACACGGCTAAGTACACGTTCAATATCACTAATGTCTTTTAATACCAAACGGATCGGAGACTCATGATACCCTTTGAGCAAAATTTCAATCGCATCCAAACGTGCATCTAAAATTGCGCTATCACGCAGCGGTTGCATGAGCGTACGGCTGAGTAAACGTCCCCCCATTGCCGTTTCAGTGTCATTGATCAGTGAAAATAGCGATGTGCCATGTTCAAATAGGGGTTCAATAATTTCTAAATTACGTCGTGTTACAGGGTCAAGTGCAATAAAATCACTACTTTGCTCAAGTTTGATTGAACGAATATGGGGTAAAGCTGTTTTCTGGGTTTCTTTTGCATAGTGAATAAGTGATGCCGCTGCTGCTTTGGCTAAAGGTAAATGATCAATCCCAAAGCCCGATAAGGTCGAAACAGCAAATTGGTCACATAACGTTTTTTGTGCATTATTAAGATTAAAATCGACATTTGGACGTTTGGTGATTGGACAATCAATCTGTTTTTTGATTGACTCGATAATATGCGTGTCGACTAAGTCTTCATCAATTAAAATTTCACTTGGCATTAAACGTGCTAATTCTAAAGGTAAATTTTCAGGTTTATATTCTTGTTGTTGCACCTTAAAAATACCTGCACTCAAATCTAAGAGTGCAATCCCCATTTGGTTATGTTGAATACATAGTGCCAATAGATTTGAACTTTGGTGTGCGGTGAGTAATGCATCATCCGTGAGTGTACCTGGCGTGATAATGCGCACGACAGCACGTTCTACAGGGCCTTTTCCTGTCACTTCACCTACTTGTTCACAGATCACCACCGTTTCGCCTTTTTTGACTAAACGTGCGAGATAGCCTTCGGCAGCATGGTAGGGTACACCTGCCATTGGAATGGGCTCACCGTTGGCTTTACCACGATGAGTCAATGTGATGCCAAGAAGTTTAGTGGCTTTTTTTGCATCTTCAAAAAATAGTTCGTAGAAATCTCCCATTCGATAGAACATCAGTGAATGAGGATGTTGTCTTTTAACGGTGAGATATTGCTGCATCATTGGGGTGAAGCTAGAGAGGTCAGCCGTTAGTTCTACGCTATTCATGTTTATTAAAAACCTTAAATTTGAATAATAAATATGCTTAATATGCAAGTGTGGCTGTTAAACCATTTCAAACATCATATGTTAATTTAAATACAGGCAGAGACATTGCCTTCGTCTATTTTTACTTCATCATAGATCGGATGAATAGTAAGAGCTGCCTGATTTATTACGTTGCTCATCTTAACAAATTCGGCTTGAATCACAAAAATGATTTCTGATTGACTTGTGGAAATAAGCAACAAGTGTGGTTGAGTTGAACACATCACAACTTGCATTATTTTTTAGAAAAATAGCTTTTCATACTCATTATTATTGTGAATGAATTTTTTATATGCATGTTATAATTGATTTTTATATTTTGCTTCTATCCTTTAGATTCTGCTCCTATGTCCCGTTTGTCTTACTATCTGGCACAAAATCAATTTTGTGTACTGCTTGAATATCTGACGTCTACACAAGAAATATTGCCTGTTCCTCAGCAGTTGGCAGGTTTTCCTGTTTGTATGACATTGGCAGATCGAGTTCATTCTGATACAGATTTATCCCCTTTAGATGCAGCGAACTTATATGCAAAAGACATTGAAAAAGTTTTACATTTTGCAGGAAAAGGGCGAGATATTAGCGATTTTGAAAACTTTCTAACAGCAGCGAAAAATAGTGGACAACACAACTTATTATTACTAACAGGGGATAAATTAAAACACCATAATTTTGGGGAGGGTCAACAGCCGAGAACGCGTTATTTAGAGTCAGTGAATGCGGTAATGGCCGCAAAAAAACAAGGTGGATTTCTTATTGGGGTGGCATTTAATCCTTTTAAATATGCTGAAGCAGAACAGGATGCACAGTATTTTAAATTACGTAAAAAATTAACAGCTGGCGCAGATTTTATCATTACGCAATTGGGCTATGACATCGCAGCTTTACAGCAGGTAAAAAGTTTTTTAATTGAACAACATGATGCTCAAAAAATTTTAGCATGTGTTATGCCTTTAACTTTGGCTCGTGCTCATTTTATGGTGAACCATCAAGTTGCGGGCATCGTGATTACACCGCACATGTTGAACGTATTACAAGAAGAAAAGACATTAGGGCTGACTGAGCCTGTATACCAACGCTGCGCTTTGCAAATTTTGCTATGTCAACATTTAGGTTTTGCAGGTGTACATTTGTCAGCCTGTCACCAAGCAGAAGAACAACTGCGTTTGCAGCGCTATATTGAGACCTACCGTGCACTTGATTTTGATGCGTGTTTGTCACTTTGGAATGATTTATGGCAGGTGCAAACAGGAAAAGAATTTCACCCAGAGTTGAGATCTTATTCATCCCCTATAAGCTCAGCACAGATTTTAAAATATCAGCATTTGTCCTTTATACATGATGCTTTTTTTGAATCAAAGATGGCAAAAGGTGTTGGACGTTTTATTTTTAAATCCCATTTTTGGGATCAAACACCTATGGCTCATGCTTTGTTAAAAACTGAATGGGTAAGTAAGCATGCTATTGTGGGCTGTGAAAGTTGTGGGCAATGCCGTTTGGGTGAAACCTTGTATATTTGTCCTGAAACTTGCCCTAAAGGTTTGGCAAATGGACCCTGTGGCGGGACAACGTTAGACCGTTGTGAGTTTGGTGATCGTGAATGTATCCATTCAGTGAAAGCTCGATTAGCCAAAGCAGTCAAACAAACTGAAATCTTAAAAACAGAATTAATCCCTACAGTTCCTTTACATATACGGGATAGTAGTTCTTGGAAAAATTGGTTTAGAGATATATAGGTTGCTTGCAATTGTGTGATTGGACGATGTGTTGTTGAGTGTTTGAGTGATGGCATGACAGCTTTAAAGTGGGATTGAAAAGAATAAAAGGAACATTTTCTTGAGTTCTTTTATGTATTGAATCGTAGCTTATTTTATCTCGAATGGACCATTCAACGGTTTTAACGTTTTGTCATTACAGCATTGTAGAGCATGTTGTAATGTTCGTATTTATTCATTTAGAAGTTGATTAGTACTTGTGTTTTTTGAGCAAAATGGCATATTAATTGCTGTATAACAATAAAATATTATTGCAGGAGAGAAGTCTTCTGTAGACTCGCCGAAGGAGCAACGACCTCGGAATCTCTCAGGCAAAAGGACTGTAATAATACAAAATCTGGAGAGTAGTCAGATACCATGACTCACCGAAGGGGAAGGACGTTGCATAAATATCTTATGTAATTTTCGAAGCTCTCAGGTAAAAATGACAGATGAGGCATACTTGAAATGGTATATTTCAAAGGAGTGTGTATATGTGTCGTATTGTTGTGATTGGTTCTGGAATTACAGGTGTAACGACTGCTTATGAGTTAGCTCAACTCGGCTATACAGTCACAGTCATTGATAAACATTTATTTCCTGCCATGGAAACCTCTTTTGCTAATGGTGGACAACTATCGGCATGTAATGCAGAAGTTTGGAATCAAAAAGCGACTGTGCTAAAGGGGATTAAATGGATGTCGAAGAAAAATGCACCATTATTATTGAATCCTTCTTTTGATTTGCATAAATATGCGTGGTTGGTGGAATTTTTAGGAAATATTAAACATTATCAAGAAAATACTAAAGAAACTGTACGCCTTGCTTTATTGGCAAGAGAGCGTTTATTTGCGATTGCTGAGCAAGAAAATATTCAGTTTGATTTAGAAAAACGAGGAATTTTACATTTTTATTATAATGAGGCGGATTATAAAGTAGCAACATCTGTCAATGACTTACTCTGTAGTGGCGGTTTAAAACGTCATGCGATTAGTCCTGAAGAAATTAAGCAAATAGAGCCAAGTTTAACAGGGCATTATTATGGTGGTTTTTATTGCCCTGATGATGCAACGGGAGATATTCACAAATTCACGATGGGATTGGCAAAAGCAACTGAAAAATATGGTGTGAATTATTTATTTGGTATGGAAGTTGTCAATGTTGAGCATAATGAAAAAGGCATATACATTCAATATCACCCAAGTGTAGAGAATATGCAGCAAGAACATGTGGCTTTAGAGCAAATTTTTGCAGATGCAATCGTTGTTTGTGGAGGGGTGGGGAGTTACCAATTGGCGCAAAAATTGGGTGATCGAGTCAATGTTTATCCCGTCAAAGGTTATTCGATTACAGTGCAATTAGAAGATGAAAACAGTCAAAAAAGTGCACCTTGGGTCAGTTTGCTTGATGAAAGTGCAAAAATTGTGACTTCTCGTTTGGGAAATAATCGATTAAGAGTTGCAGGAACTGCGGAGTTTAATGGCTATAACCGTGATATTCGTTCAGATCGTATTCAACCCTTGACAGATTGGGTTAATAAAAATTTTGAAATATCAACGGAGCATTGTGTGCCTTGGGCAGGTTTAAGACCCATGATGCCGAATATGATGCCTGTAGTCAGACGTGGTAAGCGGGAACGGGTTTTTTATAATACAGGACATGGACACTTAGGTTGGACACTATCAGCAGCAACGGCCGTGATGATTAGCCAAGAAATTGCAAGTGCTCATCCGATCTAGTGTTATTGGAATAGGTATCAAGGTCATCAGAGGAGAAGCTTCCTCTGATGACCTTTTAAATTATAACAAAGTAAAAATATCTTCTTTATTTAAACGTGATTTTGGCAACTTTGCATTGAAATCTTGTTCACTACGATAACCTAAAGTCAGTAAAACCGAAGGAATTAAGCCTTGTTCGGTCAAAGCTAATTCTTGACTGAGAATGTCTTCATCGAAACCACCAATTGGTGTGGCATCAATTCCTTCAATACCTGCTGCAAGTAAGGTTTGTCCCAATGCAATAAAGGTTTGATTTTCAGCCCAACGTTGAATATCACCTTTTTCATTACGGTAGTAATCAACATAACCTGTACGGCTGTCTTTTTGACCTTGTTTGGCTTGTGCATCTTTAAAACGACCACTACGGTCATCTTGATTGAGTAGATTTTCAAGATGCTGTTCAGAAATATCTGCTTGGGTACAAAACAAGATCGTATGCGATGAGTCTAAAACTTTGGGCGCATTGTAGGCATATTTACCCACCAATGCTTTTGCAATGCGTTCTTTTGCTGCTTGATGATCTGCAATAAAAAAGTGCCAAGGTTGAATATTAATTGAAGATGGTGTCAAACGTAAAATTTCTAATAAACGTGTAAATTTTTCCTGAGGAATTTTCTTACTCGAATCATAAGCTTTGGTGGTATAACGGTTTTTAGAAATACTGAGCAAATCCATACATACAATTCCGTAAATCGATAATGATCGATTTTACTTTAAACTTCATGCAAATGGAGGAATAATTTCGCAATCATTTATACCTTTTATGTTTCAAGAAAAGCAGAGTGCATACGATATTTTAGATTAAGACATTTAATAAATGATGCGATATGAAATCGATATTGGTACTTTTATTAAATCGGCGTTTAATACTCAAAATAGATATATCGTGCTAAAGAGTGAAGTATATGATTGATTATACTAATCATTTCAAAAAAAGATTAAAAACCCAACAGCAAATTGGTTTGTGGGTGGGTTTGGCTGATGCTTATGGTACTGAAATTGCTGCAAATGTAGGTTACGATTGGTTATTGATTGATGGAGAACATGCACCGAGTGATCTTAGAACTACGTTATCCCAATTACAAAGTATAGCTGCCTATCCTTCTCAAGCCGTGGTTCGCCCTCCGGTCGGCAGTGTACAGCTCATTAAGCAGTTATTAGATATTGGTGCACAGACACTGTTAATTCCGATGGTTGAAAGTGTTGAACAAGCCGAACTGATGGTTAAAGCAGTGCGTTACCCACCAGAAGGGATTCGCGGGGTGGGAGCTGCTTTGGCACGTGCTACACGTTGGAATACAATTCCTGATTATTATGCGACGGCACATGAAAATATTTGTTTATTGATTCAAATTGAATCAGTAGAGGGTTTAACACATTTAGATGACATTCTAAAAGTAGACGGGATTGATGGGGTATTTATTGGTGCGGTGGATTTATCTGCCACCATGGGTTATCAAGGCGATCCGAATCATCCAGAAGTGCAAAAAGCAGTGATTGACGCAATTCAACGTATTCGCGCCGCAGGTAAGGCAGCGGGCATTTTGTCAACGCAATCTGAAGTAACGCAAAAATATTTACATTTGGGCACAGAATTCGTTGCTGTTGGAGTTGATACGAGTGTATTGATGAATGCTTTAGGTGAATTACTCAGTAAATATAAAAAAGATTATCAAATAAAGCCTAAGTCAAATGGTTATTAGATAGAAAATCATAAAGCAAGTTTTACATACATTTTACATTTTTTCATAAAATGTATGTAGAGCAACAAAAATTATATTTTGAAGATATATTAGACCTCTTGCGAAAATATGCTTTTAGCTAATTTTTTAATCAGTTACAACCTTATAAAATATAGCTTTCGCCTGTTTAAATTTTGACTAACGCAAGAGATCTATTGTAAGGGAATTTATGTTAATAGCTAATAAAATTACATTTTATAGATTAAATTCAAGTGTAAGATAGAGACATTATATGATTAATCATGATTTAGATTAATTGTTTGTTATTTAAGTTTATTTATTATAAAAGTGTGAAAAAATTTTATTTTCGGGTATAGTGCAACCGAAATTATTTAGTATTATAAATTGCTGTTTTATCACATATTTCAGCAATATTTTAACAGAGAAAGTTTATGTTTAAAAAAACTTTACAATTGGGGTTGTTGGTTCTCTCTATATCTGCGATGAGTTCAGTACAAGCAGATGATCAATTATCTTCACTGATTACTAAGGTGAGTAATCAATCGAAAATTGATACGATTTCTGTAATGGAAAATAGATTATTGGGACGGGCAAGTTGGAAAATTAAATGTCAATATAAAGCTTTTGATGACATGAAAGCCTGCGTGATGAGTAAAGGGCCCATTTCGATTTTGCGTTTGAATAATCAATATATTATTAATATCGGTGAAAAACATCAAAAAAATAGTGAAGCTTATATTCGTGTAGACCAAAGTGATACTTCGCAAGAGCGTGAAGGTTTATTTCGTAATGCCAGTAGTTTAGTTGGACAAATGAAGCGTGGTAATTTTGCTTTTACACGTTTTTATCAGGTTAAAAACAAACCGATAGAACATAAAATCTCACTGATTGGTTTTACGGACGCATTAAATGACATGGAAGCCCAGTTTGCGAAACTTGGTGATGATAAAATTAAGTTTTAAGTAGCTTTGCTGGTTTTGAAAAAGCCCTAACTCTATGTGTTAAGGCTTTTTGATTCATCTATAGATTAATATGCGTACTTAAGATCTGTATATTTAGTTAATGACATTTCGACATGGTTTTCGATAAATTTCTTAATATCCTCAGGTGACATTGCTTTACCTTGGTTGGTAATGACATGCTCAGAAGGTGCTTGACCTGAAACCGTGAGACGGTAAACAAAATTACGAGCAATTTCATAAGCATCATTTTTTTTCACGATGCAGGTGCTATATAAATAAGCATGTTCTAAGTTTAAATCTTGATGTGAAAAAATAAATTGTTCAAATAGTTTCAGTGCTTGACCATCGTCTAACGCTTTTAACTCATCAATCACACTTTTTTCATGATGAATATCATAGCGTTCAGAAATTGGCTGTCCGTCAATGAGTAAAGATACTTTGTCATTTTCATGATGATTGACAGTGATATTGCTAAAATTAGACATATGAAACTCAAGACAAAATGGTTGGGTCAATCATATCAAAGTCTTGGCTGAGTTTTTGAATGTAGTGCGGAATTGTTGAGCAATTATTAGTTTTTTATGCTTATAGTTTAAAAATTAACTTATGAGGCGTTATATCTGAGATAAATTAACAGCAATACTGTTATAAATTTATGACTATATTATTTAAACAATGTATCACTATTTTTTAATAAATTATTTAATATTAAATAGTTGAAAGGAGTTTAATAATGTTAAATGAAGATAGAGAAAATTATTTTGCAATAAAATCTTGGGTTTTAGAGACATATTACGATGGTTGTAGAGACTTAGCATTTTCTAAAGGTTGGAATCATTTAGAAATATTGGCTTATACATTTCACCAATTTGAAAACTCATTTGACTCATTGCTGGAAAATTTTATGCTTTTGATTATACAGCTGACTTTGACAGGATCATGGGAATATGAAATAAAGAAAAATTTAAAAAGTCAAATAGATAACCTAATAAAAATGAATGACGTTAAAAGTTTAATTCACCTACTACCCGAAAATGAAGCAGATGAATTTATGAGGGATTTGGAAATTTTGAATATTCAACTGTAAGGATTTTATATTTGAATATCCTCGCGCAATAAAAATATCATTTAATTACGGATATCCCATTTTATAAAACTTAGTGCCCCATTTTCATCTACCTCTAAAATCATCGCTTCAGACGTTTTTTCACGCCAATCACCCAAAACAATCCGTTGTTTGTCAAATTCGTTATGAATCGCAGGACGATGGGTATGTCCATGAATCAAAATATCTACATCAGAAAGGGCTTTTTCTACCGCTTGCTGATTCACATCCATAATTTCATAAGTTTTATGCTGTTGAGATTCACGACTTTTTTTACGAAAACCATTGGCGAGTTTTTGACGAAAAGAGAGTGGGGTACTTTTTAAAATTCCAAGAATAATTGGATTTCGGATGATTTTCTTAAATCGTTGATAAGACACATCATCGGTACACAGTGCATCGCCGTGTTCTAGTCTAAATTTTTTATTGGCAATGTTGAGAATAAATTGATCAGGCAAAAATTGCCCATTAAATTGATCTAAGAATTTTTGACCTAAAGCAAAGTCACGATTACCCACTTGAAAATAGATTTTATTTCCAACTTGAGTAAATTGTTTTAAATGTTCAACAATTTCATCTAACCATGGCGCAGTGTAATCATCTCCAATCCATGCATTAAACCAATCACCAAGGATATATAATTGTGTGTTTTTATCTTGATATTGTTCAAGTAAATCTAAAAACCCCCGAACGAGTCGAGGGTGTTCAGGTGATAAATGTAAATCGGCGATAAACAGATGGGTCACTTTTTTTCCTATTTTTTGAATCTCTCTTACGGAGCAATGTTCCTCACCCATCTTTAATAAAGAAGGACTTTTCTTCCTTTATATATTTAATTAAAGGAAATTCCTCCCTTTTTAAAAGGAGGTTAGGAGAGGGATTCTTATTCAGCAATGATTTTTGCAGATTCAATTACAACATTTTCTAAAGGAACATCAGCGTGATAACCACGATTACCTGTGCGCACGCCTTTAATTGCATTCACAACGTCTAAACCTTCAGTCACTTTACCAAATACAGCATAACCCCAACCTTGCGCAGTTTTACCTGAATGGTTAAGGAATGAGTTATTTGCAACGTTAATGAAGAATTGTGCAGAAGCAGAGTGAGGTGCTTGAGTACGTGCCATTGCAACCGTACCGATGTCATTGCTTAGACCGTTATCCGCTTCGTTTTCAATAGAATCGCGTGTCGCTTTTTCTTTGAAGTTTTCATCCATGCCACCACCTTGAACCATGAAACCATCAATCACACGGTGGAAAATGACGCCGTCATAGAAACCATCACGAACATATTCCAAAAAGTTAGCTACAGTTTTTGGCGCTTTTTCAGAATTTAGTTCAAGAACAATGCGTCCTTTATTGGTGTTTAATTCGACTTGAGGAAAACTCATTCTATAATCTCCTAATCATGGCTAAAAAGCCATGGGTTTTTGGTTGAGAGAAGCATAAGCAAACTGTAAACTACAAGGCAAGCAAAAATGCGAATTTCTTTTGTATCAATTCGCAGAAATGCATTTTTATTATCCTATTTTAACTTATAGAAGTGATTTATCAACTATGAAGCCAAATGATGTTGTTTCAGAACTGCCAAAGAACCCGACAACCAATACTGCACCTGTCGATGCTGCGCAGCAAGAACAACAGGCAGGTTTGGATTTTGTGCGTCAAGTGATTACTGACGATTTAGAAGCAGGACGCACAAAAACTGTTGTAACACGTTTTCCACCTGAGCCAAATGGTTATTTACATATTGGTCATGTGAAAGCAATTTGCTTAAACTTTGGCATTGCAGAGGAGTTCAATGGTGTATGTAATCTACGTTTTGACGATACCAACCCCGATGCTGAAGAACAAGAATATGTCGATGGGATTGCCAATGATGTGAAATGGCTCGGTTTTGAATGGAATGGCGAGCCGCGTTATGCATCAAGCTATTTTGATCAACTCTATACATGGGCGATTCAATTGATTAAACAAGGGGATGCTTATGTTGATTTACAATCTCCTGAAGAAATCCGTTTAAATCGTGGTAATTTTATTGAGCCAGGTAAAAATTCGCCACAACGAGAGGCAACGGTAGAAGAAAACTTAGCGCGTTTTGAACAAATGCGTAATGGTGAATTGGGTGAAGGGCAAGCGGTTCTTCGTGCAAAAATTGATATGACTTCACCAAACGTACATATGCGTGATCCAATTATGTATCGTATTTTGCATTCAGAGCATCATCAAACTGGGAATACTTGGAAAATCTATCCAATGTATGACTATGCACATCCTTTATCAGATGCCATTGAAGGTGTAACACATTCACTTTGTACACTTGAATTTGTTGATCATCGTCCATTTTACGACTGGGTGGTAGAAAAGGTGAAATCACCGGCTGTTCCACACCAATATGAATCAAGTCGTTTAAATGTGGATTACACCATTACCTCTAAACGTAAGTTGCGTAAATTGGTTGAAGGCAATTATGTCAATGGTTGGGATGACCCACGTATGCCAACCGTTGTAGGGATGCGTCGTCGTGGCTTTACTCCTGAAGGTTTACGTGATTTTTGTAAGCGTGTAGGCGTAACGAAAGTTGACGGTAGTATTGTTGATGTTGCAATGCTTGAATTCTGTATTCGTCAATCACTTGAAAATACTGCATCGCGTGGTATGGCAGTATTGAATCCATTAAAAGTGACCTTGACCAATTTACCTGAAGATATGGATTTAACACACGCACGTCATCCAAATGTGGATATGGGTGAGCGTATTATTCCATTGACGCAAGAAATCTATATTGATCGTAAAGATTTTGAGGAAGTACCACCGAAAGGCTTCAAGCGTTTAATTCCTGAAGGTGAAGTACGTCTACGTCATGCTTATGTGATCAAGTGTGATGAAGTCATTAAAGATGCCAATGGTGAAGTGATTGAGTTGAAATGTTCAATTGACCCTGAAACTTTAGGTAAGAACCCTGAAGGGCGTAAGGTGAAAGGTGTGGTGCATTGGGTTTCAGCGAGCAAAGGTATTCCTGCGGAAGTACGTGTCTATGACCGTTTATTTAACGAAGCAGCACCAGATGCGGATGATGATTTCTTAAAACATTTAAATCCTGAGTCATTAAAAATCGTTCAGGCTGTGGTAGAACCAGCTTTGGCTTTGGCAAATCCTGAAGACCGTTTCCAGTTTGAACGTGAAGGTTATTTTGTTGCAGATCAATATGATCATACTGTTGAAAAACCTGTGTTTAACCGTATTTTAGATTTAAAAGATAGTTTTAAACCTGCGAAATAAATGTCAGTGTCAGTACATAAAAAACCTAGCTTCGGCTAGGTTTTTTATATTTATACCAAACTGCTAAATTGACTTAATATATTTTAGTCGCTTTTGCTTTAAAAACGATGGTGCTATCGCGTGGCGACATGGATGTCGCCGTTGGGCAAAGGCGACAGGAGTCCCCTTTGCCTAACAAAGGATTTTTGTTACCTTGCGGAATATATTCCTCATCCTTCAAAAGTGAGGCATCGCCTACGCAAAATAATCAAAATTTTTCAATATAAATGGGGCTGTGCTAAATTTAGAACTTATATTATTTTATTTTTATAGAATGGTATTAGAGCACAAATATGGAAAATTCCATGTGCAAACGATAAACTTAAAATTCGCTTAGATTAAAATATAATGATTAAAATGATTTCAAACAGGTGCTTAGCTTCATTCATTCTTATGATTTGTACAACTTCAACATTTGCCATAGTTAATAATGAGCTACAGGCGGTTACAGCAGAAGAAGTGACTGAAATCATGCAGGCTGCAAAATCAGGCAATAAAGATGCTCAATATAATCTTGGTTTGTTTTATCAAAATGGTATAAGAGTCGATAAAGACATAAATCAAGCATTGCAATGGTATACAAAAGCTGCAAATCAGAATGATGCAGGTGCTTATTTGAGTATAGGTATTTTGTATTACAATGATGAGTTTAAAATAAAAGACATCCATAAAGCTTTTGTGAATATTCAAAAAGCAGCGGAGTTAGGTGAAACATTAGCGCAAAGCCACTTATGTATGCTTTATGATGAAGGCAAAGGTGTAGAAAAAAATCCAAATTTAGCATTGTATTGGTGTTTAAAAGCTGCTGTACAGGGTGATGCAACTGCTCAGAAAGAAGCAAGCCGTTTGATTTTGGCTCAGCAGCAATCGGATGAGTATCCTAAAGCAATTGAGTGGTTAAAATATTATGCTCAGCTCGGAGATGCTTATGCCCAATTCAACTTAGGAGCTGCTTACGCCAAGGGGTTAGGTGTAAAAGTAGATTTGAACCGCGCCATAGAGCTTTGGCAGTTGGCAGCAAATAAAAATGTGCCAGAAGCTTATTTTAGTTTGGGGAGTTCATATTTTTATGGGCTTGGGGTACAGCAGGATATCCAGCAAGCTCAGTATTATTATTTAAAAGCTGCTGAATTGGATGTGAGCGAAGGAATGGTTGGATTTGCGCTGATTGTACAAGAACAAAGTGATCGTCAGCCAAAGGGACTATATTTGGCAGAAGAATGGTTAAAAAAGGCAGTAAAACTGAATAATATTAAGGCGATGTACAATCTTGCCAGTCTGTATGAAGCTCACCCTAAAGTTTTTTCTTCAAAAAATAATGAAATCATTCCACTTTTAGAAAAAGCCGCAGATTTAGGATCAATTGAAGCGATGAAGGGATTAGGTTTATTATATGAAAATAAAAAAGAAGATAGTCAACAAAGCGTTAAGGCGCAATATTGGTATCAAAAAGCAGCAGAAGCCACTGCCTCAGCATTTAAAGAATGAAGTGATTGCGATATTTGTTTTTAAGTACTTGATGAGTATTTTACTTTAGGTACAAATTTTAGATCAGGCATTATTGCATAGATTGCATTCGAGTCTACAGTAAAACCTGCTGGACATATATTTTCATCTGAATTAATGATGAAGTGTGCATGTATGTAAATGGATAATATTTTAGTTGGAAAACTGCCTATGAATGATGCTGTTGTGTTTTTAGTTTATGCCTTGACCCTGATGGGTTTACTTGGACTATCATGGGCATTTTACAGATTACTTCAACAGCTCAAAAATTGGCTGAGATTCCCCACAGAATGGATCAGTGCCTTGAGTTTAGTTTTGAGCTTGATCCTGGGTTATTTTACAATAACGACCATATATACGCTGGTTTTTAAGTGCTTCACAGCAATGCATTGCTCATCGAGTCAATCAGGAGAAATGATTGTATTATCTCAATTCGCCGTCATTTTGATGATTTATGAGCTGCTATTATTTATTTTGTCTTTATGCCGAAAAAGACTGTACTGAATATGTGCAAGCTACTTTTTCGGCTGCTGTTCTCGTAAAGACAAATAAGTGGCTAAATCCATTTTTGCGCGTTCACGTAGCTTCATTTTGATATATAAAACCAAAGCAAAACAAGTTGTTGCAATTGTAAGAAATAATCCATTCATATAAGTCATGATCGAGCTGACATAACCAATGGTGGTTAGGCGATGCATCATTTTTACCACTTGCGGACTGCTTTCTACTCCAGTGATTGCCCAACTACATAGATGTTCACAGTTATTCACAATCAAATGGTAGTTATTTTCATGCATACGGCTGCGCATACGGCGCACCACATGACGACCTCTAAATTTGGGTTGCTCGTATAAACGAATAATAATTTTTTTATTGCGTGCAAATCTCGCAAGTGTTGTAACTTCAATAGGACGCTTTTTAAAAAAATGGGCAAAACCCGAATAATGAATAACACGGCCTTTGCCAGCATAAATGCCATGATGGCTATAACCAAAATGTTTGACAATCAGGTGAGCACCAATAGGATATCGGACGAAACGTTTTATCTGCATAGTTCACTGTATTCCAATAAAAGTATACAACCGTATTTTATTGAAAGGTAAATCCCATTATAGCGAAGCCTGCCTAAAAAAGTAGAGTCTATCGCAAAATTTAAGTAAACATTTATATTTCAACAATTCAAACATAGGGATTTATACTGTCAATCAATATGATTAATCGAACTGAAAAATGGTCTAAACATGAAAATTTTAACTCAGGCTGAACGTAGTATTTTGGCAATTTTTGCGCTATTTTCACTGTCGACTACCCATGTTCAAGCCACAACTGAATATATTAAAATTGAAAAAAATCATCAAATTATTGCTGATGTTGTACGTATTTCGCAGTTGGAGCAGCTTCAATTATTTTTAAATAATGCAAAACAACAGCCTTATAATAAGATTAAAGCCGTGGCGAAAGATTTACCGCAATGTCAGTTGTTAAGTTTCGCGATGAATGCAGGGATGTACCATTCAGACTATTCTGCTGTAGGTTTATATATTGAAAAGTCAAAACAATTTTCTGCACTGAACACTCAAACCCAAGGATTTGGTAATTTTTTAATGCAACCGAATGGTGTTTTAGCTTGGAATAAAAAGCAGGCCAGCATTCAAACCACACAAAAATATGCACAATCTCACTTTCAAGCTGAATATGCAACGCAATCGGGGCCTATGTTGGTGATTGAAGGTCAAATTAACCGTCAATTTTTACCACAATCAGACTCTTTAAAAATTAGAAATGGTGTGGGGATTAAAGATAATCAGCTTTATTTTGTGATTAGCCGCGAGCGTATTAATTTTTATGATTTTGCACAGATTTTTAAACATGATTTAAATATTGATCAGGCATTGTATTTGGATGGTTCAGTATCAAGTGCGTATATTCCCCAAGTCGGACGTAGTGATCATCGTTTTAATTTAGGGCCTATCGTTGGGTTTGTAGAGCAGCAGGATTGTCAAAAATGAATAAAAAATAGCGAAGTCTCATGAATGAAACTTCGCCGTTCGTTTTTTAACTGATCATCATGAATTAAATATGCTTAAACAATGCTGAACGTGATTGCTCATTGGCACCATCCGCCGCACTTAAAAAACGCTCGGTATGAATGTCTTTTTCAAATAAACGGCTTTGCATCAGGGTGGAAATTGCCGCATCAATCATGGGCGGTGGACCACATAAATAGGCTTTATGTCCACTGCATTTATTTTCAAAATAATCAGCAACAGCTTCATGCACAAAACCTGTAAAACCTGTCCATTGGTCTTCATCTTTAGGCGCATTTAAAGCAGGGATATAACGGAAATTTGAATATTCTTTCATTAAGTTTTCAAAAATTTCACGGTTATATAGCTCAGCAACATCACGTGCACCTTGGAACAGGTAAATAATGCGTTCATCACCAGATTCGAGTAAATCCAAAATCATGGATTGCGGACTCGACAGACCTGAACCACCTGCAATGAAAATTACACCACGATCATCCGATTTACGCACAAAGAATTGACCATAAGGACCTGAAAGATCAATTTCATCACCTTCTTGCAGATTGTTATGCACATAAGTGGTTGCTGCACCGCCTGCAACTTTGCGGATATGCAGCTCGATGATGCCTTCTTCATTGGGTGAATTGGCAATCGAAAATGCACGTGTGCCTTCAATATCAGGCAATTGAATATTGACGTATTGACCTGCCTGAAATTGCATAGGACGGTCAATTTCCAAACGGATGCCTTTAATGGTTGGCGAAAGGTCTTTAATTTCGATGACTTTGGCTTGGTAGTCCTCCACCAAATAGCCTAAGAAATCGTCATCTTCATCGACATCTGCCTCAATCACCATGTCAGACTCAGGTTTGCAGCAACATGCCAAAACCTTATTTTCCTCACGCTCAATGTCCATCAGTGCAAAAGGAGAGGCTTCACCAATATCAAAGAAACCATCCGTCACTTGTACTTTACAGGTTCCGCAAGTACCGTGTCCGCAAGCAAAAGGCAGCCAGACACCTTGACGTAAAGCTGCATCTAAAATGGTTTGATCTTCCTCTACCTCAATGGTCATGCCAATCGGTTCAATGGTCACTTGATAAGTCATACACGTGCTCCTTTAAACATGACTGCCGTTATAGCCATTGAGATTTGGCGTCACGAAGCGTAGAAGTGATTTATGGTCAAAGCCCAATTCTTCTAAAGTTTTAGAAAAATCATTGGCAATGCGTTGACGGTTTAAGGTGAATTGCACATTTTCCCAATCAATTTGCTCAAACTCAGGATGTTGATGAAAACCGCCTGTAATTTGTTGATCAATCAGGTCTTGTAAAGTTTGTTTTGGCGACACAAGCAGGGCATGTGCGGCACAAAACAGGGTGTGATGATCCCAACCCACATAAATTAAAATATTATCGCCATAATTTTTTTGCTGATCGCGTGCTTCAAATTCGTAGTTGGCTTGAATGGCTTGTACTGGCATGAGAATACTCCTAAATTCCTTGGGGAAAGATCATTCCAACACTTGATTTGGCAATGTGAATGGAATGATCTTGTCTAAAAATGGGCTGTGTTAAACAGCGCCTTTCCATTTTTTCCAACGTTCTTGGTCAGGCGAGCCTTCGATGTCTAAGTTGTCTGCACCAACATTAAAGTTGTAGTAGTCACGTAATATGCTTTCTAAGTCAGGACCACCACAGTTGCCTTGTAGAATTTGGTTGACAGGTAACCATGCCTGAATATATTTCTCAGGTTCACGTTCAAAAATGTCATGACAGCCATCTGAACAGGTGTGATAACGCTCGCCTTTATAAATCGAATCACGATAGCTGAACATGGTTGGGTCGCCATCCATTTCAGTAAAGGTCATTGGAACCTGACAGATCTGACACAGTTGTGGTAAGCCATCGCTATAGAAGCGTTTGCCTTCGGCTTCCATTTTGCGTGCCAATTCCCATTTTGGACGATAGTATTTGTCGAATGTGTCAGGGTATTTTTCAGAAAGCCAATCCATTTCTTCATCCGTTGGAATCCATGTATGGAAGCCCGCTGCATGACCGAAGTTGTAAAAAATCCACCATGCTTGATGCGAAACGTGTTCTTTCTCTTTTTCAATGACTTCTGAGTATTTCGGCATACGGATACCGTAACGACTCAAGTCTTTGAACAATGCACCGCCTGCTTCTTCAAAATAAGTTTCCCAAGCTTCTTTCCATGACATCACTTTGTTTGGCAGCATGTAGTCCATCATCATGCCAACGATTGAAAGCAGACGCGTACCACGCCAGAACCATTTATCAATCCATTCCTGTACGATTGGTACGTTGTCTTCATGTTGTTCAAGTAAGAATTTGACAATTTCCAAACCAAGCGTCATGTGACGCGCTTCGTCTGACTGCGCAGAGAAACCGAAAGTCACGGTTGCCATATCACCGTTGTAAGCTGCTCCCGACATGAAAGGAACGAACAATAAGTTAGTCAGAACATATTCAAAGGCAAAACTGATTGCCAATAAAAACTCAAATGGTCCTGCTGAACGTGCATCTTCAAAGAATGATTTTGGTACAGATAAATACCAAACACGGTCATGCATATGTGCCCAATCTTGGAAGCCATCAAAGAACTTGTTGTAATGACTCATGGCATGGATTTGGGTTTGCACGTGGCGCAATTCATCAATCGATTGCATTTGTGAGGCAATACGTGCCCCAATGCCGCTAAATTGACGACCTACATGCGCATAGCCTTGATAAGCTTGATATTCGAGCGGTGTTACAGCAGTTAAAAATAGTTTAATCGCATTTAAATAACGTTCATTGGAAACGTTTAATTGCCCATTATTTTGTGCAAAGGCATCAAAAATGGCATACAGTTTTTTCTCTTTTTCCGCTTGGTATTTCCAGTAAGAATCCATGGTTAAACGGAAAGGGTCTTCCCACTTTGACCAATCGGTGATCTTAATGCCTTCAAATTCTTCATAAGGAAAAGCATCTTTACGGTCTGCATAGGAAAAATCCCAGTCCAGATCACGGGTTAGCATGCGATAGCGGTCTTTGGCATTCAGTTTTTTTGTTGCTGTTTTTGCAGCAGTTTTAGTATTTTTAACATCAGTATTCATGTTGATCATCCTGTTCAATATCGAAATTCAGTGGCATATAGGCTGCCTAAATTCTTAATTCCATTTCAGTGTAAAGGTGTCATCATCTTCATCGACGTTGCCACCCAATGTGATCATGTTGAGTTGTAATTCCTGAATGTCCCAGTCCTGTCCAAGTTTTTCAGAAACCGTTTCAGCACGAATCACCAATTCACTGACGCTTTCCACACGAATCATGGCAGGGAGGTACTGAATAGTTGCTTCAGGGTTGTCTTGTTCAATCGCTTCAATGATGTAGCGTGAAGTATCGTTGTCTTGTAGTGCTAAATAAACTTTTGATGTCATGGTGCAATTCCTTATGCAAGATTGAAAATGTCAGCTAAATCCGCTTTTTTACTGCGTTCAGCAATTACAGCCAGTCCTTGTTCGATTTCGGCATCATTCAAGGCTAAAGTTGCCCATGTGCTGAAAGCTTCTTGGACTTGTGGTAACAGTTCAGTAACCCAATTTTGGATCAGAGCTTTGTTTTCTTCTGATTCAGCAATTGCCAGTTTGAATACAGGGTCTGACCATTTACGTAAATCGCTTAAACAGTCCTGCATAAACTCAGTCAGCATTGCCACATCACGCGCGCCATTTTCAACCAAGAGTTGGTCGAATTGTCCGTAAACCAGACTTTGCATTAAGCTATCAATCAATAGGTTTTGCAGCACAAACAGTTTGAACCAGTCTTGTTCAGTCAGGCTGAGTTCACACAGTTTACGGAGGGGTTGCCAAGCAGCATCATTCATCCAAGCATTTTTTGCTTGTTGCAAAGACTCACCTGTATTGCCATCTAGCAATAGACCAATACGGGAAATGTACTGTGCCATACCAAGGCGATCCATGGCTGCAAACATGCAGGCTTGGGTAATCACTGTGCCATAACCATAGGCACTGCCTGACATCATGTGCAGATTTGCTGTTTGCTCAACGTAGCGGAAGGGCAATAGACAAGTGATGATTTTTTCTTTGATTTCATCACTGATATTTTCCACCAAATGGCGCTTTTCAAAGAATGCATAATTGCTTTCAGCCACATCCTGTAAACGCGCACGGTGTTGTACATAAGCCCCATAATAAAATTGGCGTGGGTCTTTAAATACATACCAGTCTTGCATGTGTAGCGCGGTATAGCTTGGGTCATTTAAGGTTTTTGACGGATTCCATAAAGGACGATAATGGAAGTTGGCTGCACCTTGAATATCAAAGCTGACTTCTTGATAACGTGTCGCAGGCTTATGACCAAAACGGCGTTCGATATACGCATAAGTTTGGCGAATTGGCGCGACATTGGACGTTTTAATTTCTAAAGTCATCGTGATCTCCTTATAGATAAAACTCAGATCTTCTTGATCTGCATCATTACGGCTTAAATTGTTTTGAAACTGAATTTTCGAAGTCGAAAATGGTTTATTGGTCTTGCTTCAGTGCGTGTTGCGCAATCGGATTTAACACATCGGATTCTTCGCCATAACGCCACTTGTCTTCTTGGGCGTCATTCCATGCTTTTTGTGCTTCGGTCATTTCAACCACTTGGTTAATTTCACAAAAATGTTGAAATGCCTGTTGCGGTAAAACCAATTCGACAAAAAGTGTCGGGTCTTGAATGGCAAAGTCAAATTCAACAAATTTGGCATTGCGGTCACCTGTAACACGAATATATTTGGTGAGTTGATCCTGAAGTTGAGGGGTTTGATTCATCATGATCATCCTTTTATCTTTTTCACTGAAATCATTTCAGTGGTGCAATTCTGCATTTGTGATATATATTCCAAGAATTGTGCCAACTTTTATATTTTTATATATTTCAATTATTTATATTTTTAATTTTAAAACTTGAGTGTTTTAATCAAGATAAATTCATCATTTCATGAAATGAGTTTTGTGGGGTTTTAATGATTTGATGAAATTCTGAAAATGATTTGAATAAAGCGTTTAATCACATCCTAAATGAAAAGTTGGAATAGACTTGCAGAAGATGCTAATGGCTTGAAGACTTGAAACAGATATAGCGAATGCAGATGTTAGGGCGGAAAATATTGTGCGGATGGCTTGAGCTCGATCCACTGTACGAGATCTGCTAAATAATCATGAATTAATTGATTTTAAATGATATTTTTTCACATACAGTTCAGCATTTATAAGGAAAGATAGGCTTGTTGTAAGGCTTGTGCATCGGCTAAAGCATTATGCGGTTGTGTAGATAAAATAGAGGTCGCGCGTTGATCTAACCACAATTGCATGCTGAGTGGAGGAGTTATCATACATTGTCCAGGCCCTAAAAGCAGGCTACGGCTAAACAATGCTAAGTCTTCTGGCCAATCTGCAATGATGTGAATTTGATCATATTGTAATAAAAAATGATGCAAATGATTTTGAAATTCTTGCAGTGAAATGGCCACTTTTTGGGTAATGGGTAAGACATGTTGTTGTACCCATGCGACAGGCTGAGCACAGTGCAAAACTTCATAAAAATATTGTTCTTGCTCATCAATTAAAGCCATTGAAATGAGTTCGCCACCAAAGCCATTAAATTCGCAATCTAAAAATAAATTCATTGTTTTTTTTCCGTTTTATTGTATGAGTGATTATTGCAAAATATGAATAAATACTCAAAAGGTATATTGATATGCTTCTAAAGTGATACATTTATATGCTTTAAAACCAGTATCATGATAGGTGGACATTGACCAAGGAATGGGATGCCATGCGACCGAAAGATGAGAAATTTTATCAGCAATATTTTGAACAAAGTAAAGAAATACAGGATTTACTCGACACCATACATTTTGATATAGAAAACGGTCAGATTTGGTTTGATGAAAACCGCATGTTACTGATGCACACCAACATGATGGGGTATCTGCGTAAAGATTTATATGAAATGTTGGGTTGGGAGCGTACCAAGCGATTTTTTATTCGTTGTGGTTATCAAGCAGGTATGCGTGATGCGGAGGTTACATCCAAATTACGTCCAAATTTAAATGAAATAGAAGCCTTTATGGCAGGGCCACAAATGCATGGAATTCGTGGCATGGTGCATGTTGAGGTCAATCAACTGAATTTAAGCCACGATTTAAAACAGTTCTATGCCGATTTTAATTGGTTAAATTCGTTTGAAGCGGAGGTGCATTTAAGCGAGTTTGGTTTAGCAGAAGAACCATCATGTTGGATGTTGTTGGGTTATGCTTGTGGTTATACCAGTTTGGTGATGGGGCAAACGATTATTTATCAGGAAACCCATTGTGTTGCGCAGGGTGATGAATGCTGTCGTATTATTGGTAAGCCCTTGCATGAATGGGAAAATGCTGATGAACTCATTCAATTTATGTCACCTGACCCTATTTCTGATGAAATTATTGCCCTACAAGCAGAACTGAATGCACTCAAACAAAAGATCTATACCGATGCTGAGTCAGACTACACTATGTTTAAAGCAGTTGGTGAATCAGCAGCCTATCGCAAAGTTTGTGATTTATTGAAGAAAGCCGCAGGCAGTAAAGTCGCAATTTTACTTCAGGGTGAAACTGGAGTGGGTAAAGAAGCCTTTGCACGGGGTGTGCACGAAGGCAGCCAAAGACGACATGAGCCTTTTGTCGCGGTAAACTGTGCTTGTATTCCACCAGACTTGATTGAAGCTGAACTATTTGGTGTAGAAAAAGGGGCTTTTACGGGAGCTTCACAAACCCGAATAGGAAAGTTCGAACGTGCTCATGGCGGCACGATTTTTTTGGATGAAGTGATTGAGCTGTCAGCAAGAGCACAAGCTGCATTACTTAGAATGTTGCAAGAAGGTGAGTTTGAACGGGTAGGTGATCAACAAACCCGTAAAGTTGATGTTCGCATTGTAGCAGCAACCAATGAAGATTTAGAACAAGCGGTGAAAGATGGGCGTTTTCGTGCCGATTTATATTATCGTTTAAATATTTTTCCTGTACGTATTCCTGCATTGCGTGAACGCCGTGAAGATATTCCGTTATTAATTGACTATTTTATTCAACGTTTTGAAAGTTTATACAGTAAAACTTTAAAAGGGCTCTCGGACAAAGCTTATAGCTTTGTGATGAAATATGATTGGCCGGGCAATATTCGGGAGTTAGAAAATTTATTGGAAAGGGCAACGCTACTGACCGATCATCAACAAGAAATTAAATTAAGCAGTTTATTTCCACAATTAGATGAATCTACACGAGAGCAAGCGCCTGTCAAAACTGCTTTGGATGATTTATTGGCAGAGGGTTTTTCTTTGGATCAATATGAACAAGATATTATTTTAACGGCGATGCATCGCTGTAAGCAAAATGTCTCAGAAGCGGCACGTGTTTTAGGCATTAGCCGAGCAACTTTAGATTATCGTTTAAAGAAAATGGTTTGATGCACTCAAACCATTTTCAGACTTTAAATCATCATGCCTTAAGCAATGGTTTTAATCACCCGTTGCTCCATTAGATATTGTTGAGCAATAAAAGCAGCTTCTCCATTATTAGGTTTTAAAGCAGTCCATTGTGCATTGCCATCAAGCTCCCATGCACGAACATTGTCTTTTAAATAGTTGAGTAAACCATCTTCAATAATTTGTTTGCGTAACTTTTTATCTTCAATCGGGAAGCAGGTTTCGACACGAGAAAATAAATTACGTCCCATCCAGTCCGCACTGCCGCAATATAATTTTGCATTGTCATTATTTTGGAAATAATAGACACGAGTATGCTCAAGGAAGCGTCCAACGATGGAACGTACCGTGATATTTTCCGATAGTCCTTGGACTTGTGGGCGTAAACAGCAGATTGAACGAATAATTAAATCGACTTTGACGCCTGCCTGTGAAGCTCGATACAAGGCTGTGATTAATTGTGGTTCAGTCAATGCATTGACTTTAATGATAATACGTGCGGCTAAGCCCATTTGGGCATGTTGTATTTCTTGTTCAATCAGATTTAAAAGTTGTGTATGTAAAGTGAAGGGCGCATGAAATAGTTTTTGTGATTTTGCCATGCGTCCCATGCCTGTGAGCTCTTGGAAAATTTTATGCACATCTTCACAAATATCTGCATCGGTGGTCATTAAACCATAGTCAGTGTACATTTTGGCATTGCCAGCATGGTAATTGCCTGTTCCTAAATGCACATAACGTTTGAGTTTATCTGCTTCACGGCGCACCACCAAAATCATTTTGGCATGGGTTTTATAACCCACAATGCCATATACCACCACCGCACCTGCTTCTTGTAAAATATTGGCTACAGTAATATTGGATTCTTCATCAAAACGTGCCCGTAACTCGATGATTGCTGTGACTTCTTTACCATTACGTGCTGCTTCTGCCAAAACTTGTACAATTTCTGAGTCAGGACCACTACGATACAATGTTTGCTTAATGGCCAATACATTGGGATCTTTGGCTGCTTCTCTTAATAAATTGATGACAGGTGCAAAAGAATCAAAGGGATGATGCAGTAAAATATCGCGTTTGCTCAAGACTTCAAAAATCTGTGGCGCATTGCGCAGGGCTTTGGGAATCACAGCTTGATAAGGCTTGAAACGTAATTCAGGAATATCAAAATTCGTCACTAAACGCGCCAAGTTCACAGGACCATCGACTTGATATAAATACATTGGATCAAGGTCAAACTGTTCAAGCAAATAATGACTAATGTGATCTGGACAATTTTTTGTGACTTCTAAACGGACTGCACGACCAAAACGACGAGAAGATAACTCATCTTTCAACGCCACAGCCAAATCATCAATATCTTCCGCTAAGGTTAAATCGGCATTACGTGTGACACGAAATTGATAACAACCTGTTGCCACCATGCCAGGGAATAGATCATTGATGTGTTGCTGAATAATTGCCGATAATAAAATGTGATGTTCCTCGCCGCCTGTCAACTCAGTGGGTAACTTGACCAAACGAGGCAATGAACGAGGTGCCGGTACAATGGCAAGCTCAATCTGACGACCAAATGCATCTTTACCTTCTAGCGTGACAATAAAGTTGAGGCTTTTATTGACCAATCGAGGAAATGGATGTGCTGGATCAAGGCTGATGGGAGTAACGACAGGTTGTACTTGCTTAAAAAAGTAATTTTTAATCCATGCTTTATGTTTTTCTAAAATATCAGCAAACTGAATGTAACGAATACCAAATCCTTGTAGTTGAGGCAATAAATCGTAATTTAAAATTTTATATTGTTCTTCTAAAGCTTGATGGGCAATGTCTGAAATTTGTTGAATAATGACTTCATTTGGAATGCCGTCAGGTGAGGTGGTAATATTGTTCATGTCGAGTTGTTTAATTAAACCCGCTACTCGAATTTCAAAAAATTCATCTAAATTACGTGAAAAAATAATCAGGAAATTTAAGCGCTCAAGTAGGGGATGATTTTCATCTTTGGCTTGTGCTAGAACACGTTTATGGAACGCTAATAGAGAAATTTCACGATTAATATAAGTGTCTGAACTATGTTGAAAATTTTCTAAAGTAGGCATGATCTGCGTCATCTTGTGTCAATGTCTAGGTGAGCTTGCTTGGCATACTAAGATTAATATATGACAGTTATGTTACATTATTCAATATAAAAAAATATTTTATTATTTGGTTTAAAATTGTACAGATAAGGCATAAAAACCTACCTGTACAATGGTGAAAAGTGCAATAAATTAGGCTTGCAGACTATTTCATTAGAAACGGTGATTTATTTGTAAACCAACAGTATGTGCTTTATTTTGATATTCTGCTGAATAGCTAGCAGTCGCTTTTTCTTGATGCACACGTGCTGTATTTTCAAAGATGTACATATAGCCTGCATCAATTGATGTATTTGCTGTGGCATTGTAGGTTGCACCCACACTGATTAAATGACGATTACCCAAAGGTAAACGTACAGTACGATGTGCTGTATCTACAGGTGTTTGGTCGTAGGCATAACCTGCACGTAGTTTCCACTGAGGATTGAGCGTGTATTCAGTACCCACATTAAACATCCAATTGTCTTTGAACTTTAACGCTTCATCATGTTGACCACTTAATTGGGCATTGACCATTTGCTTAATACCTGCAATTTCTTGTGGGCTTAATTTGCCTGATACCGCCATTTGTCCCAATAATCCCGCCAATTGGCTATTTTGTGCTAATAATAAATCGGCATTAAAACCTGTTTCAGGGCTTAATGTCCCTAAACGGCTCCAACGTGTCCATGTTGCACTTGCTAATAGATTTAAATTAGGTGTTGCTTGATAAGAAACGGACAATTCAGCACTTTCAGGCGTTGTCACTTTGAGTGAGGCATCATATGAGGTCATATTTAAGTTATTCAGCGCAGGTAACTTAGACAGGTCAATGCCTTTTTGGCTCAACAATGCCGCAGCTTGAGGATTTGCCAATAAAGCTAAAGGATTTAAATCTTGAATATAAGCAGTATCTTTGAGTTTAAATTCGACTTTAGAATGATACGTTAAGCCTACATGTGTTTTGTCGGTCGGACGGAGCAAAACACCCACATTATAGCCACCCGCGAAATCTTCCCCTTTGAGACCTGTGCGATCACTTGCACCTGTCAAACTTTGGTTAATTTCACCATCCATACGGTTAATGGTTGCACCGACACCAACCGATACTTTGGGGTTAATTTCATAAGCAACAGTGGGTTGTAAGCTTACGACTTTAACTTTAGTTTTGTCCCCAAAGACAGAACCTTGAAAGCTAGATTCATAATTACTTGAGATCCCATAAGGGACATAAAGCCCAATCCCTGCAGATAAACCATCTACCAAATGATTTAAAGGAACAGATGCATAACTTGAACCTAAAACAACTTCAGGCACAAAGTCACCCTCATGAGTACCATTTTGTGCTAAACCTGAACCTTGTGAATTTTTAATATCTGAATAGGCTTTTACAAAAGTCACATTTTGGCTGATTTCTGCATGTTCTAATTGGGTGATGCCGGCAGGGTTACCGTAAAGAATCGAAGCATCTTGTACATGCGCTCCACGTCCTGCATAAGCTGAGCCCATTGCAGAAATACTTTGTTCATTTACACCATAACCTTGTGCAAATGTAGGGGAGACTGAACCTGCACTGATCAGCGCAAGCGCGACAGTGATGAATTTAGGTTGCATACGCATGTGGTTTTTCATCCAAGAATTATCATTAACAAATGAGTAAATCATCCAAAAACAGATTAATTACTCTAAAAACAGCAGGCGTTGTAACATAATGAAATATGTTGGACAATTCTCATAAAATAACCAAAATGCATCATTTCTCGTAAAAAGTATATAAACTAAAAATGAATCAATAGCTTGTGTTCAACGATTTGAATGCAGAATAAATTTTATTTGTTTAAAAATTGGTAGAGTAATTATTCTAAAAAACATTGACTTACTTCTATTCTTTTATTAATTTTTTAAAAAAGAAGCCTTTTATCGCACGATGAAAAAACTGAGCATACATGCGCGGGATGAAAATAGGCGATTGGAGTTGATCACTCCGTCATGTTCGATCGCTACATGTAAAGTTGATTTAAGTGATCTAATCTTAATATTTTGTATACATTAAAATGTAGCCTTAAGTTTTATCTGGTGATAGCGAGATTGCAAATAAATTCGTAAAGTCATCATGAACGTGTATATCACCATCAAAGACTGCGCACATAGTCTACGATTTTAGATGCAAACAGATGTTCCTGTTTTTCGATTTGTTGTGAAATTTCACCAACATCATTCATTTCATCTATATTTAGACTTGCATTCAAAACTGCGTTTAAGTTCATTTTTTCGGCAGATTGAGTGGCTTGAATTTCTAAATCGATGATGTGCTTTAATTCCTCTACATGGGTTTTAAAGCCGCGTAGCATCTCTAATTCTGTACGTGTAATTTTTTGAATAAATTGTTGTTGTAACTTAATTTTATTTTGTTGATTTGCTTGTTTAAATAGGCTGCTAAAGGATTGATTTAAAGTATTTCTTTTCTGTTCTATATCACGTTTAAGCTGTTTGTAATGAATCCAATCCGTGACATATTCAGGTGGGTTTTGTTGTTGAATAAAATGAAATACTTGTGCTTCAAGGTTTGAGTTTAATGCACTGATTTTTTCTAGTTTAGTGCTTATTTCACTATCGTCAGTATTGTGCTTGTCATCTACAGCCTTGATTTCACTGTGTAGTACATCTAACCATAATTTTTGAATTTCAATGAATTCTGGGGTATGTGGATGTAAAGCTTCAAGCATTTTCACTAAGATTTTATTTTGTTGCTGACCGTCTATTTTCATTTGCGCATAGCGTTCATCAAGATCATCAATGCTCGAGGTTTCAAATTTTTTTTGATATTCCTCATTCACTTTTGTAGCTTGAGATGCAAATTTTTGATATGCGAGCCAATCATCTACTATGTTGAGCTGTTGCTGCGTATGTGGCGTTGCAATGTTAGGTTCAGCCATAATCAACTGCGGATCGCTTAAAAGCAAGACTGCGCTCAGCATATATTTCTTCATATGAATGTCCTTATTGTTGAATTAGGGAAGATGGCGTCCTAAGCTTCTTAAAATGTGGCATAACTGAATCATGGGCATGCCCATTAACGTGGTTTGATCTTGACCAATCATCTGTTCAAATAACGAAATGCCCAAACTTTCACACTTAAAGCTACCTGCACAATGCAAGGGTTGGTCTATTTCGATATAACGTTGAATTTCTGCAAGGCTTAATTCACGAAACTTGACATGATAATGTTCCACCAAAGTTTGTTCAAAACCTGATGCTGCATGTTGCACACTGAGCGCTGTACTGAAATAGACATTTTTACCAGCATTTGCTTGCAGTTGTTGAATGGCTTTTTCTACAGTTAAAGGCTTACCGATAAAATCCTGTGGCGCATGCTCACGCCAAGCGACTTGGTCAGAACCAATGACAATGGCGTTCGGATGATCTTTGGCAATTACTTGCGCTTTTTCAAAAGCAAGCCGTTTTGCCAGATCATCGGCATGGATTTCACCACGCGGTGATTCATCAATCTCAGGGGAGATACAGTGATACTCAAGTCGCAAACGGTTCATTAAGTCTTGTCGTGTTTGACTTGAGGATGCCAAGATAATTTGGGCATGTTGTAGCTTAAAATCAGACATAAAAATTAAATCGCATATTCCATTAATACATCTAAAGGCACATGAGCTAAAACGGCTTGATGACATGCTTCGGCTTTAACACGTGGTGCTTGCCCATCTTGATAAGCCTGTACCCAACGTGTCACACATAAACACCAAAAATCACCCGGTTGTAAACCCGGAAAACCATGTTCAAGGAGTGGGGTAATGAGGTCATTGCCCATTTTTTGTGAATAGCTGAGAAATTCAGACGTCATTTCCGCACAAACCGTATGCTGCCCTAAATCAGTTGTTGCTGTATGGCAAAAACCATTGCGGAAATAACCTGTGATTGGGGAAAAGCAACAGCTCGCCAAAGGCTGACCAAAGACATTTAAACCATTAATTTTAGGATCAGGATGAAAAGACATAAGCAGTTAAATATTTGAAGTTTGCCTTATAATAATCAAATCTCAACATTTCTACAGCTTTTCTACAAAAGTCGCTAACCTTTTTTTGCGTAATCATTTAGAATCAGTGCGATTTTTAATATCTAAAAAGAGAGCTATATGAATTTTCAGCGTATGACTGACCTTGATTTAACGGGCAAACGTGTTCTGATTCGTGAAGATTTGAATGTACCTGTTAAAAATGGTGTGATTACTAGCGATGCACGTTTACGTGCAGCTTTACCGACAATCAAACTTGCACTTGAAAAAGGTGCTGCGGTAATGGTGTATTCACATTTAGGTCGTCCTGTTGAAGGTGAGCCAAAACCTGAACAATCTTTAGCACCTGTTGCAGCATATTTAACTGAGGCTTTGGGGCAAGAAGTTAAATTATTTACAGACTATTTAGAGGGTGTTGAGGTGGCAGCAGGTCAAGTGGTTTTACTTGAAAACTGTCGTTTCAACGCAGGTGAAAAGAAAAATAATCCTGAACTTGCTCAAAAATATGCAGCGCTTTGTGATGTATTTGTGATGGATGCATTTGGTACAGCACACCGTGCAGAAGCTTCAACTGAAGGTGTTGCCCGTTTAGCAAAAGTTGCAGCAGCAGGACCTTTATTGGCTGCTGAATTAGATGCTCTAGGTCGTGCATTGCAAACACCTGAAAAACCAATGGTGGCAATCGTTGCAGGTTCTAAAGTATCCACTAAACTTGATGTGTTAACGTCACTTTCTGATATTTGTGATCAATTGATTGTGGGTGGTGGTATTGCCAATACTTTCCTTGCTGCGGCAGGTTTCAATGTGGGTAAATCATTGTGTGAAAATGATTTGATTGATACGGCAAAAGCGATTGCAGCAAAAGTTTCTGTTCCACTTCCAACTGATGTTGTGGTTGCGGATGCGTCAGAAATTAACTTTGATGATTTCTTAGGTTCATTGGCTGCTGCAAAAGCAGTTGTGAAAAAAGTTGAAGATGTTGCAGATAATGACATGATTTTAGATGTTGGTCCTGAAACAGCAAAAGCATTTGCAGAAATCTTAAAAACATCAAAAACAATCCTTTGGAATGGTCCTGTTGGTGTATTTGAAGTGGATCAATTCGGTGAAGGCACAAAAGCACTTTCATTGGCAATCGCTGAATCTGAAGGCTTCTCAATTGCAGGTGGTGGTGATACTTTAGCTGCGATTGACAAATATGAAGTTGCAGACAAAATTGGTTATATCTCTACAGGTGGTGGTGCATTCCTTGAGTTTGTAGAAGGTAAAACTCTTCCAGCGGTGGCAGTATTACTAGAACGTGCATAATATTCATGTAATATTTTGACCATAAAAGGGTTGGCTTTGGCTCACCCTTTTATTTTGTATTCACTTTTTAGTCATGAAAATGAAATATATCTGAAATAAACTGAGCGCTATTAAATCACCCGATGTGGAAAATACGTGATGAAATTTAAATTAGCACTTGCAACACTTCTAATTGCTCCACTTGCATTGACTGCATGTTCTAAACAAGAAAAAGCACCTGCTGCTGAACAAGGTACAGCATCTGCTGCTGTCGCAACTGATACAGCATCAGAAACAGTCACAGCAGAACAACAAGCTGCTATTGATGCATTGGATCAACCTGTTTTAGATGAAAAAAATACAGACGTTCCTGCTGAAAAAGCCAATGCACCTGCAGATGCAGCAACACCTGAAGCTGCGGAAGCACCTGCAAAAGCTCAATAATTTAAATCGCTTTGTTGTTATTTGTTAAAAGCCCCTGCATTTGCAGGGCTTTTTTTTGAAATAGTCAATATTGTTGCTGAATTGAAACAAATCACAGGGTAGAATATGCCACATTACCTGGGAGGATATTATGGCTCTTATTTCATTGCGCCAGCTCTTGGATCATGCCGGTGAACACAATTACGGCGTTCCAGCGTTTAACGTAAACAACTTAGAACAAATGCGTGCAATCATGTTAGCCGCAGATGAAACAAATTCACCTGTAATCGTGCAAGCTTCAGCAGGTGCGCGTAAATATGCAGGTGCTCCATTCTTACGTCACCTTATTTTGGCAGCGATTGAAGAATGGCCACATATTCCAGTGGTAATGCATCAAGACCATGGTACAGACCCTGATGTCTGTCAGCGTTCAATCCAATTGGGCTTTTCATCCGTAATGATGGACGGTTCTTTGGGTGCAGATGGTAAAACACCAACAACTTATGAATATAACGTTGATGTGACTCGTCGTACAGTTCAAATGGCACATGCATGTGGTGTTTCTGTTGAGGGTGAAATTGGTTGTTTGGGTAGCCTTGAAACAGGTATGGCGGGTGAAGAAGATGGCGTAGGCGCAGAAGGCGTACTTGACCATTCACAACTTCTCACTTCTGTTGAAGAAGCTCGTAGCTTTGTTGCCGATACGAATGTTGATGCGCTTGCAATTGCTGTAGGTACTTCACACGGTGCGTACAAATTTACACGTCCACCTACAGGCGACATTTTGGCAATTGACCGTATTAAAGAAATTCATGCGGCACTTCCAAATACACACCTTGTGATGCATGGTTCAAGCTCTGTGCCACAAGAATGGTTGGCTGTGATTAACCAATATGGCGGCGACATCAAAGAAACTTATGGTGTTCCTGTTGAACAATTGGTTGAAGCGATCAAACACGGTGTACGTAAAATCAACATCGATACAGACTTACGTTTAGCATCTACAGGCGCAATGCGTCGCATGATGGCTGAACAACCAAGTGAATTTGACCCACGTAAATTCTTTGCAAAAACTGTAGATGCAATGAAACAAATCTGTGTAGACCGTTATACAGCATTTGGCACAGCAGGCAATGCAGACAAAATTCGTCCAATTTCTTTAGAGAAAATGGTTGAACGTTATAAATAATTCATATTGAATGATTTATAAAAAAAGCCCACTAAGTTTTAGTGGGCTTTTTATTGAATTAAACATGGGATGAAAGGATCGTAATGGAGCTTATTTTTTCAGCAGCCTTGTGTAGTGTACTGGTGTCGATCCTGCTTAAAATTGCAAAGAACAAAGGTTATGATGCCTTGCAAATGATCACATGGAATTATGCCATTGCCAGTGTGTTGGGTTATTTATGGTTTAAGCCTGATTTTGCCCATATTTCTATTGCACAAACGCCGTGGTGGTTGATTGTGGTATTGGGAATAGTGTTACCCAGTATTTTTCTATGTCTTGCTAAATCGTTACATACTGCCGGCATTCTTAAAACTGAAATCGCACAGCGTTTATCGGTAGTTTTATCTTTATTTGCCGCATATTTTTTCTTTCAAGAACAATTTAACCTGTTAAAAATCATCGGTGTTGTACTTGGGATTGGGGCAGTATTGTGCTTGATTGTTTCAAAAGCTACATCAGATGTATCGCCAACCACTAAGCAGGGCATATTTTATCTGCTTAGTGTATGGATGGGCTATGCCTTAGTCGATATCTTACTGAAATATACAAGTAGTTTAGGTTTACAGTTTGCAGTCACTTTAAACTTGATGTTTATCTTTGCATTTGTCTGTTCAGTACTTTATTTGCTGTTTAAAAAAGCACAATGGCAAACAAAAAATATTTTGGGTGGGGCAGTTTTAGGGATCTTGAACTTTGCCAATATTGCACTTTATGTCAAAGCACACATTATGTTGAAAGATTCTCCTGCGGTTGTATTTGCAGGGATGAATATTTTGGTGGTGTTATTTGGTGTGATTGCAGGGTTATTGATTTTTAAAGAAAAATTAAAAGGACTGACAGTATTGGGTTTGATTTTTGGTTTAGTCGGTGTGGTATGTTTGGCTTTAGCGATTTAAAGAATTACATTTAAATCATGTAAATGTTTTGCAATACAGTCATAGAAATATCATTTTATCATCATAAAAATTTAAACCACATAGCGGAAAATAGGCGAGAGCTTTCTTTACAATGGTGTGTGTGCCATGAACCAAGATCTATTTTCTACACTCTATGCGTCACTTTATCAAAATCAAGTACAGCTCATTCCTCTACGTGAGGAACATGAGCAGGCGTTGATCGAGGTGAGTCAAGATGGTCGGTTATGGGAACTACACTATACTTCGGCACCACATTATTTAGAAATGAAGGCATATATAGAAAAAGCTTTAATTCAAAAAGCTCAAGGCTTGCGTATTCCTTTTGTGGTGATGGATCAGCGTGCAGGTCGAATTGTAGGAACAACCAGTTTTCGAGATTTTGATTGGGCTGTGCGCCGAGTAGAAATCGGTTATACGTGGTATGCACAATCTGTGCAACGTAGCCATATCAATACCAATTGTAAATTTTTACTTTTACAACATGCTTTTGAAGTTCTACAAGCAAATTCGGTGATTTTAAGAACGGACATTCTTAACCTAAAAAGCCAAAAAGCGATTGAACGAATTGGAGCAAAACGTGATGGCGTTTTACGTCAGGATGCTTTAAGAAAAGATGGTTCAATTCGAGATACGGTAATGTTTAGTATCGTGCGTGATGAGTGGGTAGAAGTGAAAAAACATGTGAACCAACTACTTACTAGAAAATAATCACAAAATAAAAAGCTTTGGTTTATTAACAACTGTCTAAATGCAAACGGTGTTTGCCACAGTGAATACATTGAAACAAATAAGCACTGAAATCACTGTCTATAGTTAAATGATGTTGTATCCATTCTAATGGAATATTTGAATTTTCAATATCTTCAAGAACTTCATGCAAAATGGGTTGTAATAATTTACTAGTAGCATAATTGATGAATTGACATGGTTCATCACAGTGTATAAGCCAAACTTGTTGTTGCCAACTGGCATAACTTGGTGTGCGATGACAGATTTGACCTACAAACTCATCTGTAATGGGGTATAAAACATTCACGATTTCATCGTCATCAATAAACTCGGTATTTTCAATGCCCATATCATCATTAAATGACCCTTGATAAAGCTTCGCGGCTGCACCATTTTCAATACACCATGGGCAAATATAATCTGGTGTATCTATGCTATAAAAAGAGCAGTTGTATTTTAACTCTCGTTTTTCATGACAAATTGAGCAAATTCCATCTTCTTTTTCAAAGATATTTAGTATGTAAGCATTGGGATGGTACTTAAAGTGAGGATAATTCATGGTTTAATTCTTTGAATATAAATAGAATAATAGAAGTGTTGTATTAACAATAAAAAGCTTCTCGAAAACTGTCTATTAACTCAGGTGGCACACGGGTCGTTTGCCCATTAGTACGCATAAAAATTTCACCTTTATAATATAATGGTCGATCCGCTTTATGACATTTAAACACTAAAATGGTTTTTCCTTGTATTTGAATATCTTCAAGTGTCGAATAAATATTAGAAATTTTATGACTTTCATGCGCGAGTTTGTCAATCAAACTACGTTTCATCAAGTCTAAAGAATTATTAAAAAAATCCTGCATTTCTTGTTCTATTCCCACGATTTTTAAATCATCAGCAACCCCAATAAAGACATAACCATTTCGTGTATTCATAAATGCAAAACAAGCTTTAACCCAACGATCAGATTTACGATTGGTTAATAGGTCAGTAGTACGTTCTTTAAATTCAACGCATTGATTTTCTCCAAGATGAATTAAGTTGAGATAATAATCAATATGTGATTTTTGATGATAATGTTTAAGTATATTTTTAATTTTGTCTAAGGATGTATAAGCGACTACGGTTTCAAGATTGTGAATATTATGCCACAGGTCAATCATTTTGATTTTATGCTCAATACAAACATCTGAATCTGTTAAAAAATCAAAACTTTGATTTAAAACCTTTAAAATTTCATTATAGATCTCATGGCTATGGATCGGAATTGAGATTTTATTCAAGGTTTCTTTTAGTCGTTCAATTTTTTTATGAAACTCAAAAGGCTCTTGATAAAAACTTAAATATTTAAACTCATTTAAAATATGTTCATAGGGGCGGTGGAAAGAAGCAGGAAAAAGTTGTTTAGGTGGAGTGTCGATATATTTTTCTATTTTTTGAAAATAATATTTCAGTGTGGAATATTTTAAAGATTGATAAATATTAATTTCAAATTTTTCTGAAAGTTCTTTGGTGGTATAGGACTGAAAAAATAATAACGTTTGGATTTCTTTATAGCTATTGGGGTAGTCGTGCCAATGGGTTTCTAAAAACTCATTAAAGTTCTTAAATTTATTGGTGATATATGTGTTTAAATCCATCACACACCTTTTCCTTAACTGTATGGTGTTTTGTATTTTCAACAAATATGTCAACAGACTATTTATATCACCTTATGTATAAGTGATTTATATTTAGAAATAAAGATACGGTGTTATTTTGCATGCTAAAATTGTTAGAAAATATACCAAATATTTCAGTTTGGTGAATAAAGCGATTTATGATGTAGTTCATAAATAGCGGGGTAAAGTTTTAGCATTGCCATAAAAATTTGGCGGTTTTGCCTTTAGGGCAGTCAAATAAAAATGCAACTCCACCGCCACCGAAATTCATACTTGCAAGATATTCAGGACCTTCTTCTATTTGTGCGACAAAGCGCATAGGTTTTTGGCAACAATCACATTTAGGAGTATCATCTCCTTGAATCCAATCAGGTTGACCAAATAATTGACCTAAAATTTCTCTGCCACGACCTTGCCAATTTGCTCGTGCAGACTCATAAGAATCAGCATTGTCTTCTTTTAAAATCGCATTATATTCAGTTTTTCGTAGAGTATTTTCAGGGTTTTTAGGTGTAAATTGTTTTAAATCATCTAATTCAGAAATGATAATGACTTGATTTGCACCACCATCTGGATCTTCATCACCACACATGCCAGGATCATTTTCACACATAAAAATTAATTCTAGTCCAAGTTCGGTTTTGATTTTACCCAAGTAGCACATATGACCATGACATTGAGAACAAATTGGCCAGTCAAATTCTGTATTAGTGGGTTTTACAGGCAATCCACCAAAAGAGGTATCTGTCATTAAAGCTGTGGTAGGATTATAAATAAGTAATTGAATCATGATCTTAGCCTTAGTAATTATTAGAATTGGTTGTCTTATTTGTATCAATTCTATTGAATGTAGAAATAAATTCAGTAAAAAATGTTATTTAATAAGCAAATATTAAACACTAATATTTGTTGGGAATATAAATAAAATATTGATTTAATGTAAATTAATTTTAATCATACAAACGATAAACTCCAGTAAAACGTTCACACCCTTTTTGCTCTGTTTTGATTGTTAAAATCGCTTTTTGAAAACTCATTTGATATTTACAGTCATGTTCATTATCCACAATCTCATTTTTTTTATCGGGCGTCGTATAAGCAAGTAGGGGAATACTTTGTTTTTCTTTGTGATTATTTGGATTGCGATAAGCTAGTCCTTCAATTTTAATACGATCTTTGCTGAGCTGATGCACTTGAATATGAACAGGTTGTTTAGATATTTCCCCTTGTTCATATTTGATAAAGTGCTGCGTTAAACTTTGATTCATCGACGTATAAAAATTTAAATCTTCAAGGCGCAAATCGAATTGTTGTTTAAAACAGTCCGTATTTTTACATTGTTGAATCTGCTTAAACCACAATTGGTTGGTATCATCAATTAAACGGATGGGTGCATCTGTGACTAAATATGCGGTCAGATATTTTTCATTCAATTCATCACGCAATGTTTCAAATGTCGAACTACATATTTTTGTATTTTTGCTTGTCTGTGTTTGGTCGCATTGCACAGGAATGGCGTACACGGCAGCGCATATTCCATAAAGAAATAGACCTGAAATTAAGCTTTTAATAGGATTAAACTCTGTATTCAACAGCATGATCGCTTATACTTTCACAATGTTTGCATCCGTACTATACGAATTCGAAAGTACGAATACAAGATGATTTAACTTAAAAATCTGTATAAAGGAGCTGAAAATGATCATACCAATTCGCATTGGACAGGGAATGGATGTACATGCTTTTGAGGAAGGTGATTTTGTGACTTTGGCAGGGATTCAAATTCCGCATACACAAGGTTTGAAAGCACATTCTGATGGTGATGTGGTGTTACATGCTTTATGTGATGCATTATTGGGTGCTTTAGCACTAGGAGATATTGGTCAACATTTTCCTGATACAGATCCAGAGTTTAAAGGTGCTGATAGCCGTAAGCTGCTTAAACATGTATATCAACTCATTTTAGATCGTGGTTATCGTTTAAATAATGCCGATATTACCGTGGCATGTGAGCGTCCAAAATTAGCAAAACATAATTTAGCAATGCGTCAAAGTATTGCCGATGTACTAGATGTTGATGTGACGCAGATCAGTGTTAAAGCCACCACCACTGAACAATTAGGCTTTACAGGGCGTCAGGAAGGAATTTTATCGACTGCGACGGTGTTAGTGACGCATCATGGTAAGTGATTGTCTTGTCATTAAGTATGTTTAATTGACTTTAGATTGTTTTAAATTTATGTCTAATAAATAGACATATGCTATGAATTTTGATATTTATTGATAGGTTGTAAAGTAAAGCTGATTGATCAAGCATTATTATACCAATGTAAATTTTGATCGGCTTTATATTCATATTTTAAATAAGCGAGTAATAAATCATGGGATAACGTCTACTTTTTTAGAAAAAATTCAACAAAACAAAAACATTACCATCTATCAAACAGATCCATTGATTATGACTGTAGATCAGGTGTTTACAGAACAACAATGTCAAGATTTTATAAAATTTAGCCATCAATTTGATTATGAAGTAGCACCCATTACTGTCAACTCAAAAGATGGTGTTTCAGAGCTGCGGACTGAAATTCGTAATAATCAACGTGTGATTTATGATGATGTCAAATTTGCTGAGCGAATTTATCAGCAAGTTCAAGCGTATTTACCTGAAAAATTATTTGAATGGCAAGTTTCAGGTTTGAATGAGCGTTTCCGTTTTTATCTATATGAAGATGGTCAAACCTTTAAGCCGCATTATGATGGTAATTACGAAGTAAATGATTGGTATAGTAGTCAACTCACTTTGTTGATCTATTTAAGCGAGGATTTTAAGGGTGGAGAGACGAAGTTTTTTAATCAGACTCGTCATATGCCTACTTTTATTATCCAACCTAAAATTGGACAAATTTTAATTTTTGAACACCGTCAAATGCATTCAGGTGCACCTGTTCTTTCGGGGCAAAAATATGTATTACGTACAGATGTGATGTATAAACATCCTGTGTTTGGGCGTGAGACTGAATAGAATTACTTATTTGAAAAAATCCCCAATTTTTGGGGATTTTTATTTGTATGTTTAACGTTTATTTCAAGCAAAATGGTCAGCATGCATCAAGGAATGCTGCAAATCTAAAGTAGATTTACGACCTTGCAATTGTAAACTGACAGCATGAATGAGTCCTGTCCACGTTTCATTGGGCTGCCAAATTTCATGCATCAATTCTTGAGCTGTAGGCATGTCCATATCCAAAAAATACTGGCGATATAAATACATTAAGCTGCTGACACGCATATTTTTAGCACAGTGTACCCAAACGATTTTATCTTGTACCAAATGTGCGACCAAATCCAAAACAAATAAGCATTGATCATCAGCAGGAGTATCCCAAGAGATCGGAGTTTGAATATAATTTAACCCAAGTTCAGCACAAATTTTATCTTCATGTTCAAGATGTGGATTTGCATCTGTAAAAGAGAGATTAATGATGGTATCTACACCATATTCTTTAATCTGTTTCAATTGTTCAGCAGTAGGTTGTCCTGAAGTGAATAAGTGTTCATGGACAAACTGAAAGTTTGCGATTTGACTGAGTTCTTGTTCAAGTTCGTTCATAGCATTCTGACAGGTAAAATATAATGACATCATAAACAAAAAACGCCATCTATGTAGATGACGTTTTTGGCTAAATTAACGATTTGGCAATATTTCTTTTAAAGCCGCATCCATTTCAAGCAAGGTTTTTTCAGTGGTTTCCCAGTCGATACAACCATCTGTGACAGATTTACCATATTCTAGGTCACATAGGTTTTCTGGAATGTCTTGGCGACCACCTTTAAGGTGGCTTTCAACCATAATGCCGACAATCGACTTATTGCCATCAAGAATTTGCTCTGTGATGTTTTTGAGTACCAAGGGTTGTAAGTATGGGTCTTTATTTGAATTTGCATGACTGGCATCAATCATGATTTTGTTGCTGACTTTGGCTTTAGCTAAAGCATTCTCAGCTTCCGCAACCGAACCTGCATCATAGTTTGGTTTACCATTACCACCACGTAATACCACGTGTGCATATGGATTACCTTTGGTGCGAATGATAGAGACTTGCCCTTGATCATTCAAACCTAAGAAACTATGACCATGTTTTACTGATTGCATTGCATTGGTTGCAACCGTTAAACCACCATCTGTACCATTTTTAAAACCAACAGGTGAAGATAAACCTGAAGACATTTCACGGTGAGTTTGGCTTTCAGTGGTACGTGCACCAATGGCTGACCATGAAATTAAATCTTGGTAATACTGGGGTGAGTTTGGATCAAGTGCTTCAGTGGCACATGGCAAACCTTTTTCATTTAGTTCAACCAAGAGCTTACGACCAAGACGTAGACCTTTTTCGATATTAAAAGAGTCATTCATGTCTGGGTCATTGATCAGACCTTTCCAACCGACAGTCGTACGTGGTTTTTCAAAGTAAACACGCATGATGATATAGAGTGTATCTTTAACTTTTTCGCTCAAGACTTTGAGACGATCAGCATATTCATGTGCTGCTTTTGTATCATGAATTGAACATGGTCCAATCACAACAAAAAGACGTTTATCATTGCCATTTAAAATATTGCGGACAGTGTCACGACCGTGAAGTACAGTTTGATAAGCAGTTTCTGTTAATGGTAATTCTGCTTTTAATTCTGCTGGAGTTACAAGTGGTTGAATGCTTTGTACATTCACATCATCAATATCTGATTGAGTAATAGGATTAGACTGTTGTGTATTCATTGCCGTCACTGGATATTCGATCATACAAAAGTATTTTTAGTGGTTTGAATATAACATGAATTGATTCAGGTTTTGTTTAAATAAATCATTAAAACTTTAGTATCAATTCATAATTATTAGTTATGTATAAATGATTAATATTAAACTTGATGTTGTTGGTCAACCTGAATAATCATCGCCGAATGTGGTTTTTCCACAGGCTTAGATTTAACAGGATTAATAATAAAGTTTACGCCTAAAGCAAATAAAGTAATACCTAAAATTTTACGGATGAGTTTTTCAGGCATTTTCGAGCTGATTAATGTTCCAACGATAATGGCTGGAATTGAACCGACTAATAACCACCCAAGTAAATGAAAATCAACATTACCCGATGTCATGTGTGCAAAACCTGCTACAGCCGTCAGTAAGACAGCATGAACCACGTCTGAACCAATGATGCGGATCATCGGTAAATGAGGGAACATTAAAATTAAAGCCATGACTCCAAATGCACCTGCACCCACAGAAGATAAAGTCACAAATACGCCTAAGATTACGCCCATGAATACAACAAATGCACGTTTACCTTCGATTGAAAACGTCTGTGTAGTCTCATCGACTCGCTTATTTGCACGGAATTTGGCAAAGAATTTTTCAATCTGTGCACGGAACATGATCGATAAACCCGTCAGTGTAAGCATAAAACCTAACACCACAGTGAGTACTGTTTTATAATGGCTTGAACCACTTAAATAATTTTCAAGTACCCAATGGGTAATAAAAGATGCAGGAATACTGCCGAGCGCCAGCCAAAGGACAATAGGCCAAACAATATTGAGTTTTTTAGCATGTACCAATGAACCACAAAATTTGGAAATGGCGGCATAAAGTAAGTCTGTCCCAATTGCAATATGGGGTTCTATTCGAAATAAACTGATCAGAATAGGCGTCATTAATGACCCGCCACCCACACCTGTAATACCTACGCAGAAACCGACCAATACACCGGCTAAAATAAATTCGACTGGACCAACCATGACTTAAAATGCCAAATAGCAAAAAACTCGCATATCTTATGACTATTTCATATAAGTCGTTGTCTTGATTGTTGATTAACTTATTCTAAAAATTGCTAAAGCCTAAAAAAGTTTTATTGAAAAAAAGAGGGAAATGACCTGAATAAAGCCCAGACATGCTAAGATAATTCAGTCACTTTAGAGGATGTTATTTTGCAAAATCGAAAACTTAAAATTGGAATTGTGGTGGGTGAAGTATCGGGGGATACTTTGGGCGCAAAACTCATCCGTAGTTTTCGTGAGCAAGGCATTGATGCAGAGTTTGAGGGCATAGGTGGTCCTCAGATGATTGCAGAAGGCTTTAACAGTTTTTATCCTATGGATATTTTATCTGTGATGGGGATTGTTGAAGTACTCAAAGATATAAAAAAATTGTTTGCGGTACGTGATGGTTTGGTCGAAAAATGGACTGCCAACCCTGTTGATATTTTTATTGGGATCGATGCACCTGATTTTAATTTACGTCTATCTAAAAGTTTAAAGCAAAAAAATCTGCCGATCAAAACCGTACAATATGTCAGTCCTTCTGTATGGGCTTGGCGACAAGGGCGAGTACATGGCATCAAAGCCAGTATTGATTTAGTGTTATGTCTATTTCCATTCGAAAAAACATTTTATAAGAAATTTGATGTACCTGCGGCATTTGTTGGTCATCCTCTTGCAAGTACATTGTCATTACAAAACCCGATCTTAGATTCAAAACAAGAGCTTGGTTTAGACTTGAGCCAAAAGCATATTGCTTTATTGCCTGGTAGTCGCCGTGGAGAGATTGAGCGTTTAGGTCCTTTGGTCTTAGATGCTGCACACATCATTTATCAAAAGCATCCTGAATATCAGTTTATTATTCCTGCAATTAACGATGCGCGTAAGCAGCAGATTGAAAATTTATTAAAGCATTATCCAAAAGAATTAACAGATCAAATTCATTTACTAGAAAATACTGATCAAGAATCCAAAATTGGTCGTCAGGTGATGAATGCTGCCAATATTGTGGCGCTTGCATCAGGTACAGCAACCCTCGAAGCATTGTTATTACATCGTCCAATGGTGACATTTTATAAGTTGAATTGGCTGACTTATGTGATTGCTAAATTGTTGGTGAAAATTCCATATTATTCATTGCCCAATATTATTGCAGGAAAAAAAGTCATTCAGGAGTTGATTCAGTCTGATGCGACTCCTGAAAATTTAGCTGAAGAAATTGAAAAGTTGATGAATCAGGAAACAGCGCAGATTCAGGCAATGCAGTTGATTACGATGCATAAGCAATTATTATCTGATAATAGTGAAGATTTAGTTGAAGCCGTTTTGAATCTATTGGACTCATGATTCTAGTAATAGAGTAATGCCCCTTAATACCTAATGATAAAGGGGCTTGTTATATTATTTTATTAAGAAATCACTCAGCCCTAATTTTCAATTCATAACCTGTATATTTACGGATATTGATCACACCTGTATCCATAATGAGATATTGACCTTTAATGCCTTGAAGTTTGCCGCGAATAATTGGAGTTTTATCCAAATTATGTGATTTAATCTTTTCAGGATAACAATCAACAGGGTAGACAAATTCACGAGGCAGTTCATTTTCCAGTATTTCAACATTTTCATTGAAATCTAAACTCATGCTGAACTCATCACGAATTAATTCAATTTGTGGTTCAAACTCAGTCAATAATTCATCACGAATTGAAATCAAATCAATAGGTTCAGCTTCACCTTTAAGTAGTTTACGCCAATCGGTTTTATCGGCAACTTGTGTGCCAAACATGACTTCAAGTTGTCCTGAGAGACGACGTGAACCAACTTTCATAATGGGTAAGGCTTGTGTTGCACCTTGATCTAACCAACGTGTTGGCATTTGACCCAGACGAGTAATTCCTACTTTTAAAGCACTCGAATTTGCTAAATAGACAATATGTGGTTGAAAACAGACTTCTTGTGCAAAGCTTTCTTCACGACAGGTGCCTAAATGATAATGACAGGTTTCAGGTTTCATGATGCACATATCACAAGATGCTTTAGTCTTCATACATTTAAAACAATGTCCTTGCGAATAAGACTTTGGTGTTTTAGCGCCACACGACACACAATAAATATTCCCTGTGGCTTCGATTTCAATGTCTTGACCCAAACTAAATGGAAGATCAATTTCTGAACGATCTAAAATAAATTTATATTCAACATTTGCCTTATGAGTTTGTTGATCAGTTACACTAAGGTCTTTTAGACCTGCATGCATTTTATGACAAATGCCTTGTAGTTCCATGTTTAATTACTCACTCAAAAATAGGTGCAGTTATGGCTGAGCAAAATGTCATCACTTCAATGCTAGACGATTTATCAGAAGAACAGCCAATTCTAACCGCAATGTGTATTGGGCAAAATTTAGCGCAATACAATTCATATCATTCAATTCAATGGCAGCATTTTAACGTATCTGAGTTTTTAAATCTGCCTTTTACCCAGCGATATGATTTGGGTTTTGTATTATTCGATACGGAAGAAATGTCGAATGTGTCTGAATCAGAGAAATCACAAATTTTAGTCAAATTACGTGATTTGATGGCGAAACGCATTGTGGTGACATGTAAGTTACAGGATGAGCGCTTGCTCAGGGCATTGGGCTTTACTCAGCTGATTGATAAAACATTACATGAAAATGATTTTGCTTTGTGGCAATTTAATATTTTAACCTATAAACATGTGCCTGATTGGTTTAATTCTAAGTTTTGGGCAAATCCAGAAAATTGGAATAAATTTCGTTGGTAATTATCTCATATTAAATTTTAAATAATTGAATATTGAAGAATTTTTACTGTTATCTGTGGGCTAAAACTGCTAAAAATAACCCATGGCGTTTGAGATTTATATCATTGAGTATTGATATCTTGCAAAAACATAACAAATTGTGTTTTGGTGAATGATTGAAAGCGCAGTATTCTAAAATTGGATACAAATTAAAAACTGACATCAAAAGATTAACGTAGGAAAAAATCATGACAAATTTAAGCAATATTGTGGAAATTTTAGCCAAGCAAGCTTTAGGTGGGCAACAACAATCCCAACAAGGTGGTTTAGGGGGAGGACTAGGTGGAGTCTTAGGTTCGGTACTTGGTGGTTTAGGCGGTCAGCAACAATCACAACAAGGTGGACTCGGTGGCGTGTTGGGTTCAGTACTTGGAGGACTAACAGGTGGTCAGCAACAAGCGCCGCAAACACAACAAAGCGGTTTTAATGCACAATCCCTACTCATTGCTGTTGTGCCTTTGATTTTGGCTTGGATTCAAAAAAATGGTGGTTTGCAAGGCGCGCTTGATCAACTGAAAGGGCAAGGTCTTAGCAGTCAAGTTGATGATTGGGTTTCTACAGGTGAAGGTGCGAATGCCAGTGTGAATGAACAGCAAGTACAAAATTTATTTGATCAAAATGAAGTTGAACAAGTTGCGCAGCAAGCACAAGTACCAACACAAGATGTATATAGTGCAATTTCTTCTGTATTGCCTGAAATTATTGACTCACTCACACCACAAGCGGGTCAAACCAATCAAGATGAAGCGAATAACGATATTCAAAATGTCATGAAATTAGTTTCAGGATTTTTAAAGTAATTTAAAAGTTTCTATAGAATATATGCAATATCAATGACAGCCAAAATATGCTGTCATTTTTTATTTTCACTGCTCAAAAATGTGCAATGTAAGTATGCAGAGTTGTTCGATCCATGCAATTTTTTCAGTAAAAATCATCATTTAAAATAAAGTTGTTGCTTATAACAATTTTCGACTTAGCTCAATATCATTAACCAATTTTCACTTTTCTGTCATTGTCGATGTATTTAGAAAAGATAATACAGATAATAAAATGTTTTTAATTGTTATTTATTCATTGGTTTAAATTCAAACTATGATAATACAGAAGCTGTGAGATGCTTGGTTTTTATGCATTTTTCAGATCATTCAGATGATCATAAAGAAGTCAGTCTGAACTTCATGATACATCCAAAATTGACAAAATTTTAAAATTAAAAATAGAGAAGGTCAGACTTCTCATAGCGCACAATATGATCAGAAATATAGAGATTGATCTCTATCAAGAAATAAGGAAATCCTATGAGTGATACACATGTTTATCAACCTCACGAAAAGCGTAATCGGATTATGTCAATTGTGGGTGCAGCATCGGGTAATCTAGTTGAATGGTTTGATTTCTACATCTATGCAGCTTTTGCAATCTATTTTACCCACGCTTTAACTGCACCCGATATGGATGAATCGACTAAAGCAATTTATGTATGGGGTGTATTTGCAGCAAGTTTCTTTATGCGTCCCATTGGTAGTTGGTTGTTTGGACGAATTGGCGACAAATATGGTCGTAAGCGCTCAATGATCATTTCAATTACCTTGATGGCAATTAGTTCATTTTTATTTGCCTGTTTACCGACTTATGAACAAGTTGGCATGGCAGCCCCGTTTTGTTTGCTTGCTGTCCGTTTACTGCAAGGGTTGTCTGTAGGCGGTGAATACGGCACTGTAGCAACTTATATGAGTGAAGTTGCACTCAAAGGTCAACGTGGTTTTTATTCTTCGTTTCAATATGTCACGTTGGCAGGTGGTCAGCTATTAGCCAGTTTACTTGGCGTCATTATGTTGGCGTTGATGAGTAAAGAAGAACTGATGAATGGTGGGTGGCGTATTCCATTTATCATTGGGGGTGTGGTGGCGATTTTATCGTTTTTTGCACGTCGTCATTTAAAAGAAACTTTATCGGAAAATGACAGTCAAAAAGAGGGTTCAGGCAGTTTAACCGAGTTATTACGCAATAACTGGCATACCTTTTTATTGGTGGTCGGTTATACATCGGCAGGGTCTTTGTGTTTCTATGTCATCACGGTGTATTCAAAAACTTATATTACCAGTTTAGGTTTTGAAGACCGTACAGTGGGTTATATGATGACGATAGCACTTTTTGTCTTTATGTGTGCACAGCCTTTATTTGGAATGTTGGCAGATCGCATCGGTCGCCGAGCATCGATGATGTTATTTAGTATTAGCTGTGCCATTTTTATCTATCCTGTCATGGTCATTCTGATGCCAAGTTTTAGTGGTTCGCCTGTCATCGTGACTTTATTACTCATTTTACTGATGTTAATGCTGAGTTTTTACACTTCAATCAGTGGCTTAGTGAAAGCAGAAATGTTTCCTCCACATATCCGTGCTTTAGGGGTTGGTTTTGCCTACGCGGTTGGGAATGCAATTTTTGGTGGTTCTGCGCCTGCTGTTGCATTGAAATTTAAAGAATTAGGACATGAAAATACATTTTTTGTCTATGTGGTGATTATGCTCATCATCTGTTTATTTTGTAGTATGCAATTACCCAAACAGCCGAAATATTTACATCATGATGTATAAGTATTTTCTTGCTAATAAGCAAAGACTGAACTGAATGTTCGGTCTTTTTTATTTTTGGATCCGTTATTATATGATCATCCTCAAGATAACAATGAAGTGGAGAATATGAAAAAAATTGTCATTTTTTCGGGTGCAGGAATGAGTGCAGAAAGTGGTATCAGCACTTTTAGAAACAGCAATGGCTTATGGGAAAATTATGATGTCCGTCAAGTCGCTACGCCTGAAGCATGGCAAGCGAATCCGACTTTAGTACAAGATTTTTATAATCAAAGACGTCAAAATATTTTAAATGCCGAGCCAAATGCAGCCCATCATCTGATTGCTGATTTGGAAATGGACTTTGATGTGCAGGTCATTACCCAAAATATTGACGATTTACATGAACGTGCAGGTAGTAGTGAAGTATTGCATTTACATGGCAATATTCGTTTGGCAAAAAGCTCAAAACCGAATGCACAGTATGCAACGGAATTTTTTCCGATAGAGGGATGGGCGCTTGACTTAGAAAAAGACAAATGTCCTGAAGGTTATCCATTACGTCCGCATGTGGTTTGGTTTGGTGAAGCTGTACCTGCTTATGATCAAGCGATTCAGTTATTACAAGATGCTGATATTTTTATTGTAATTGGCTCAACGTTGAGTGTTTACCCTGTGGCAGGTTTAATTCACGAAATTCCGACCCATTGTCAAGCCTATTATATTGATCCAGAAGCGAGTTACGCACGTGTACCAAAGCAATATCAATGTTTAAAAATGAATGCAACAGAAGGTATGCAACAGTTAGTTGCACAATTACGTGCCTAATTTACATTAGGGGGTTTTATCAAAACGATTTATTCAAGTGTTTTGAGCATCCAAATTTCACAGGCATGGCTATGTCCTGTGTTGCCTTTCGGTGCTGTTAAGTGTTCAAAGCCTAATTTCTCATACAATCTAACTGCTTGTTGTAACTGTTGCGTGGTTTCTAAATAACAGGCTTTAAAACCTCGTTGTTGGGTAAAATCGAAAGCTAAGGCTAAAATTTGTCGAGCAAAACCTAAACCACGAACTTCGGGTCGAAAATACATTTTTTGAATTTCTAAAATTTTGCTATCACCTTGCAGTGGCGATACGCCGCCGCCGCCAAAAATTTCGCCATGTTCATTTTCAATGACCCAATATTGACTATTGGGTTGTGCATAAACCTTGTAAAGTTCATCTAAAATGGGATCTGCAACAGCAAAACCTGATTCGGCTGCTAAACCAAATTCTTTGGAAACGTCACGTATAATGTGAGCAAGTTGGGCATTGTCTTGGGGTTGAATTGGGCGCAGTGTATACATAACTTTATTAATGTAGAATCTAACAATAAGATTTTTATAACAAATAAATATCAGTTTGGGTGGTTTTTAAGATGTAAGTGATCAAATATTGAGTAAAACCAAGTCATAAAAAAACCTCCTTTTGACAAAGGAGGCATGGAAAAGGATCATGATCCTTGAACTTTATTTTAATTCACTTGAAGACTTACCGAGTTCACGACGTGCAATAATCAATTGTTGGATTTGCTGTGTACCCTCAAAAATATCTAGGATTTTAGAGTCACGTGCCCATTTTTCTAGCAACTCATCTTCGTTATAACCAACACTTGCTGCAAGTTCAACACATTTTAGCGTGATTTCGTTACCTACACGACCTGCTTTGGCTTTTGCAATAGAGGCTTCACGAGAGTTTGGCTTTTTATTGTCCGCCATCCATGCTGCTTTGAGCATCAATAAGCGTGCAGCTTCCCATTCTGCTTCCATCCGATAAATTTGCGCTGCAATATTAGAAGATTGTAAATAGGGTGTGGCATAATTGGCATCGAGCTGATCTTTAAAAATTTCTTTGATGCGTTCTAAGGAAGCTTTGGCACAGCCTATTGCCATTGCAGCAACGAGAGGACGCGTATTATCAAAAGTTTCCATCACGCCTGCAAAACCTTTGGCAACATCAATTTCAGCATTACCCAATAAGTTTGTAGCAGGAACACGACAATCAATAAAACTGATCGCAGCGGTGTCTGAGGCTTTGATACCCAATTTATGCTCAAGGCGCTCGACTTTCATGCCAGGTGTACCTTTAGGCACAACAAAAGATTTAATCGCAGCACGACCGAGCTTTTTGTCTAAAGTTGCCCAAACTACAACGGAATCAGCACGTTCACCCGAAGTGACAAAGATTTTCTCACCATTTAAGATATAATCATCCCCATCTTTGGTTGCTGTGGTGCGGATTGCAGCAGAGTCAGAACCACAGCCTGGTTCTGTAATCGCCATTGCTGCCCAAGTCCCCTTAAAGCGTTCAAGCTGCTCATCATTGGCAACTGCTGCAATGGCAGAATTACCTAAACCTTGACGTGGCATAGACAATAATAAACCTGTATCGCCATAGCACATTTCAATAATGCCTAGTGCAGTGGACATATTGGTCCCATTTTTATTACTGTTGTCTTGGTCACCACGTTTATTAATGGCTGCACCTGCATTTAACCCATCACCGCCATCGTTCATGCCATCAAGCAATGATGCAAGCATGTCGAGTTCTTTCGGATAGGCATGTTCAGCTTTGTCGTATTTACGTGAAATAGGGCGTAATACATTTAATGCAGTTTCATGTGCTTGATCAATCAACATTTTAAATTTTTTAGGATTTTGTAAATTCATGATAATTTTCCTGAGTTATTGTTGATTAAGCATGTAAGCCAGAATGTAAAATTGCGGTAGCACGTAAGTCGCGATACCAACGTTCAACAGGGTGCTCTTTGGTAAAACCATGCCCACCTAAGATTTGTACGCCATTGGTGCCAATTTGCATGGACTTTTCAGCACATAAAAGACGTGCTAAATACGCTTCACGGTGAAAGGGTTTGCCAGCTTCAGCAAGGCTCGCAGCATTCAGAACCAACATACGCATTGCATCAATTTCAATCGCCATATCTGCGATCATAAATGCCACACTTTGACGGTGTGAAATGGGTTCACCAAAGGCAGTGCGTTCATTGGCATATTGGATGCAATAATGTTTGACAGCTTCACAGGTGCCTACAGCCATTGCACACCACATGAGGTTCCCTAAATCTAAAAATGCAGCGTAGTTAAAGTCGTCATCGCCTAAGCGTAAAGCAGAGCTTTGATTAAATTTTAAAGTGACTGTTTCAGTGCCTTTTAAACCCATAGCAGGGCTCTTTTGATAACCGATGGTTGCATCACGTTTGACGACAAAGACATCAGGTTTACCATTAAAGTCTGCACTGACAATGAAAATTTCAGCAGATTCACCGAGTAAAACTAAAGTTTTTTCACCTGTAATGGTGAAATGTCCATTGCTCGACGTGGCTTTGGTTTTTAAACGGTAGGGATCAAAAGCAGGCGTCGCTTCTTGTACTGCAAATGTTGCGCGGAGTGCAGGATCTTCTGCAAAAGCAGGTAAATAAGTGGACTGAACTTGCGCAGAGCCCCAAAGGGTGATGGCATTGATTGTACTGAAAGTAGAAAGTAAGCCCGCAGCTAGTGAAAAATCACCTTTGGCTAAGTTTTCTGCAATTAACACATTACTTAAAATATTCTGTTCTGTCGCGACACCACCTAAAGCTTCAGGTAGAGCATAATAATTGATTCCTAGATCAAGACTATGTTGCCATAATTCCTCAGGAAATTTTTCATCGTGATCGGCTTGATGTGCAAGCGGGTAAAGGACTTCAGCAGCAAATTGTGACATGGCGTCAACAGTCATTTGCTGTTCTTCGGTCAGATTTAAGTCAAATAAATTTTTTGATTGAGCAGGTAAACGTTGTTTGCTTGCATCTTGATTGGACTTGAATTTTTTTTGTGAGGCAGAGAGCGTTTTAAAGCCAACTTTAGAGCCCTGATAAAGTGATTTTTCAATAAATTTGCGAAGTTTTAATTGGTCTAATAATTCGCTTCCCGCAATTTTTGTAATGAGATTCAAACCTAAACCTTGAGCTTTATTTACCATATTGGTCATTTGAATACCTAGTTTTTAGTGGTGGTATGCAAACTATCCTGACATGTGGTTTTATAAAAAACTATGTCAAAGTTGACGAAGTGGTATTAAGTGGATAAATGGAAAATAGAGCAGATGTATTTTGTTTAAGTTATTGTAAAATATTATTAATTTAAAATTTTAAAAATCCAACAAAAGTTGGCTATTGACTAAAATGACAGATTTAAAATTCTATCATTTTAGTCAAGCTCGTATTTTAGATAAAAGGTGTGATCATTTTGCGAACATTGGTTTTGGCATCAATGACAGTCATGAAGGTATAAGCACCAATAAATTTACGGCTAATAAACATAAATTCTTTAGGTGGAACACTAAAATAACGAGATGCCATAGATTTAGATGCTTGCTGCATCACACGACTATGTAGTTGGCTTTTCTTCCAGTCATAGCGATTATGTTCATCCATGACACCTTTCGGTAAATCATGATTATTGATGGGTGAGCTAAATGCTTCGGTTGCCAATAAAAATACTTTCGCCATATCGGGTTTAATACTTGCAGGCATAGCATCAAAAAATTCGTAACCTGTCATGGCATTGACCATGGCATTGCTGTCATGGTTATAACCTGCTTTAATGAGGTTACGCGCAACTTTTAGCAGTTGGGCATCAAACTGACGGATTGCACCGAAGTCCAATAAAATAATCTTGTCTTTGATGTCTTCGCCATTACCCAAGCGGACTAAATAGTTACCAAAATTTGGGTCAGTTTGCATTTCGCCCCATTCAAAAATTTCACGGACGGCGATTTCTAAAGAAGCTTCTCCAAGTGCGTTACGGCGTTCTTGCGGTAAAGACAGCATCACAGGGCTGTTAATCGGCACGCCACGCTCGAAGGTCATACATAGCACACGGTCTGTACAGTATTGATCAATAATTTGTGGCACAGCATAGCGCACATCATTTTTGAGGCGATCAGCAAAACGGCGTGTAGTCGCAGCTTCAACATGATAATCGACTTCACGATGCATCATTTCACGCACTTCATCAAACCATTGATCAAACTCACGAGTTTGCGGCACCATGCGTGTCAGTTTGAGCATATTTTTAAATAAACTCATATCTGAATCAATGGCTTCCGCTACGCCGGGATATTGAATTTTTAATACCAATTCTAAACCGTCAGATTTTCGAGTTGCACGATGTACTTGTGCTAAAGATGCTGTTCCAATCGGTTCATGGTCAATGGTTAAATCATCAAGTTTAGACCCCAACTGGCTGACCAGTTGTTCCTTGATAGCAGGCCAAGCAAGTGCAACAGTTTGATTATTTAGTGTATTTAGTGCTTGTGTAATTTCTTCTGGTAAAAAATGCTCGCCATATAACGCCATCATTTGACCGATTTTGACGATAGAACCTTTGAGCTTGCCAATTTCAGCGACAAGATAGTCGGCTTGTTCTTTCATGGCTTTTTTACGTTTTTTTTCTTTTTCTTCTTCACTTGAAAAGAGTGAACTTGCGCTTGAAGCAGCCCAACGAGATCCTGCTAACAAAGACGCTTTCGCAATCGATAAGCGTCTGTCCAAAGAGGATGTTTTTAACTGTTTAAGCTTATCATTCTGATCTGACATGAAGATTAAATCCTTTAAGTAGGCGATTGAGCATACAATAGTGTGTAGCATTTTACATGCTATCCACATATTAAAATAGTTTTACCTGACCAATATCGTATCTTTTCGATGCAAAAAATGACGTTGTATCTTGCTCAAAATAAACAGGATAAAAGCATCGCTAGGACATACGATATTGGATTTTCAATGTCTCATGCTGCATTAAACTGTTTTTATTTTCCTGAATATATTGTGAAATCATATTTTTAATGTCACCGTTGGTAAAGCCAAGCGCATAACCTTTGACAATAATAATACTCGGCAGACTAAAGAAAAAATATTTAACATCTTCAAGGGTTGGGGCTTGAAATACACCATGTTCGATCAGCATTTGCTGTAAAAATTGCTTTTCGATTTTTACTGTATCTGTTTCGGAATCCTCCCAATAACGGACACGCATTGCCATCAAATTGTTGTGCTTATAGCTCATTGAAATTTGTCCATAATCGATTACGTTTTATAAATGGAGTAAGGAGGACATAAAATCAAGGCAAATTTCATCTTTATTGTCATATAAATGCAAATAAAACCTGTTAAAACTAAAAGAAATGGAGAGATTTAAGTGCTATGAGTGAAATTAATTTGAAAATGATCAATGAAAAAATTGATGAATTTAAAAAAAACAATAAAACCCCAGAAAAATTAGAAATCGGCTATAAAACCTATGCGCGTTTGATTGGACAAGATAAATTTTTTGACCATGTCACTCAGTCACAAGATAGTTTGACTCGTTATTACAAAGGTATAAAAATTAAGTTGGTGGCAGAAAAGCATTTTTTTACCGTCAAATAACGACTTTAAAATAAAAACAACAGGGTGAATATCTCCAAAGTCTAAGGTCTATATTTTACATTGCAATTTTTTCTCAGTCTTTTATTATTTTAGACCGTATTCATCGTTGAAATAATAATGATTTATTTGCGTACTTTTGGGGAAAAATATGAAATTAGCATATTGGGGTTGCTGTTTGTTGGGTTTGGTGAGTACAAGTACTTTTGCGATGGGATATTCATCTGATTATATTTCATGTATGAACAGTGCACAGTCATCAACTGAGCAAGCAGCACTGTGTATGAAAGCTGAACTTAAACAACAAACCAAACGTTATGAATATTTTGCAGATATTCATGTGAAAGCTCTGGTCAAAGAAAAGCGTAAAGCTCAAGAAAAAATCAATGAAAAGTGGCTGACTTTACGTGATGAGCATTGTCTGATTAAAAATGTAAAATTATCAGTAGGACATGCCAGTAAATATTATTCTTGTGCTTTGAAAAAGACACAGGCACAAGCCGATTTATTGGAAAAACAGGCGTATAAATATCGTTGATTTTAGCTTGAAACTATTTAAAGCATTATAAATGTAAACAAAACAAGGTATCATTAGATCGTTTTTATATACTGACCTTGGAGAGACCTTAAGTGGATCGACCGACTATTAGCGCTGAACATTTACAAGAAGCTGCTGACCACCTCGTAACCATTCGTGATTTTATTCGTTTTGGGGTGACAGCATTACGTCAATACGATGCACATTTAGGTCAGGGTACAGAAGATTATTTTGCAGAAAGTTCAGCATTGGTTTTACAGACCATGTCTTTGGACTGGAATGCAGACAATGAAATTTTAGATGCAAAATTATTACCGAGTGAAAAAGCGGAGTTTTTAAGTTTATTAGAACGCCGTATCAATGAAAAAGTACCGACATCTTATTTATTAAATTTATCTTATTTCTGCGGTAAACCATATTATGTTGATGAGCGTGTTCTAATTCCTCGTTCACCGATTGCTGAGTTGATTGAAAATCGTTTTGCACCCTATTGTTTAGATGAAAATGGTCAAGCGCGTGAAGGTGTGAATAATCTTCCTGAAAATTCGAACCCTAAAACACCACAACGTATTTTAGATATGTGCACAGGTTCAGGTTGTATCGCTATTGCCTTAGCGTATGCGTATCCAGAAGCGGAAGTGGATGCAACGGATATTTCTAAAGAAGCGCTCGAAGTTGCTTCGATCAATGCAGAACATCATGATAAACAGTATCAAGTTGCTTTGCTTGAATCTGATTTATTTGAAAAAATTCCTGCTGAAAATCAATACGATTTGATTGTTTCGAATCCTCCATATGTCGATGCAGAAGACATGGCAGATTTACCTGAAGAATTCCACCATGAGCCTGAACTTGCACTTGCAGCAGGGCAAGATGGTTTAGATTTAGTACGTAAAATGTTGGCGCAAGCTGCAGATTATTTAACGGAAAATGGCTTAATTGTCATTGAAGTGGGTAATTCTGAATGGGCGATGAAACAAAACTTCAATACCATTGATTTTTATTGGTTACAGTTCCAAAGAGGCGGTACAGGTATTTTTGCATTGACTGCTGAACAATGTCGTACTTTCCGTGATTTATTTATTCAGTCTATTCAAGCATAAGGAGTCATGCGCGTGGCAGGTAATAGTATAGGACAACTTTTCCGTGTAACGACTTGTGGTGAATCTCACGGTGTGGGCTTGATGGCAATTGTAGACGGTGTGCCACCGGGCTTGGAACTTTGTGCAGAAGACTTACAAAAAGATTTAGATCGTCGTAAACCAGGAACATCTAAGTTTGCGACTCAACGTAAAGAACCTGACGAAGTTGAAATCATTTCAGGGGTATTTGAAGGTAAAACGACAGGTACACCGATTGGCTTATTGATCCGCAATACAGACCAAAAATCGAAAGACTACGGTAATATCGCTCAGACTTTCCGTCCGGGACATGCAGATTATACTTATACGCAAAAGTATGGTTTCCGTGATTATCGTGGTGGTGGACGTTCGAGCGCACGTGAAACGGCAATGCGTGTTGCTGCGGGTGCGATCGCTAAGAAGTTTCTTGCTGAAAAGTTTGGGATCGTTGTGCGTGGTCATGTCACTCAGATTGGTACAGAAGTTGCTGAAAAACTGGATTGGAACGAAGTACCTAATAATCCATTTTTCTGTGGTGATGTAGATGCTGTGCCACGCTTTGAAGCTTTAGTGACGTCTTTACGTGAACAAGGCACAAGCTGTGGAGCTAAACTTGAAATCTTGGCTGAAAATGTTCCTGTGGGTTGGGGTGAGCCTGTATTTGATCGTTTAGATGCAGATATTGCACATGCCATGATGGGAATCAACGCAGTTAAAGGCGTTGAAATTGGTGATGGTTTTGCGGTTGCAGGGCAGTTTGGTCATGAAACTCGTGATGAATTAACCACAGATGGTTTCCTTGCCAATCATGCAGGTGGGATTTTAGGTGGAATTTCTTCGGGTCAAACGATTCGTGTCGCAATTGCATTAAAACCAACCGCAAGTATTACGACGCCGGGTAAAACCATCAATATGGATCGTGAAGATACGGATGTATTGACCAAAGGTCGTCATGACCCTTGTGTGGGTGTACGTGCAACACCAATTGCTGAAGCAATGTTAGCGATTGTGTTAATGGATCATTTTATGCGTCATCGTGCACAAAATGCCGATGTCGTTGCGCCATTTGCACCGATTGAGCCGAAGTGATTTTGAGATATTGATTGACATAAAAAACCAGACAGAGCGTCTGGTTTTTTTATGGCTTCATTATTAAATTATTGAGCTGCTTCGCCTGTATAACCTTTTAAGAAAGTTAAATAAGCCGAAGATTTTTGACCATCCGCTTTTAAAATTGGACGATCAATTTCACCTTGATCTGTGACCAATTTTAGAGAAATTTCTTTACCATTACGGAAAGAGTTCAAGAAGCTAACAGGGACGATAATTGAATTTGATGAAACCTGTTCGGTATATTGTGTTGGATTAACCGTTGAATATTCATAAGGTTGACCATCAACTAAAAATACAAATTGCTTAATATCATATTTTGTCGGTTGATTGATCTCAGCTGTGATTTTAAAGCCATCACGTTTTTCATCAATCCAACGCATTGCGAGTTCAGGACAAACTTCTGCAGCTTCACAAATTAATGGTCCCTTTGTTACAACACGTTCAGGATACGAACCTGCACAACCTGTGAATAATGCAACTGTAGCAACCAAAGCCAATTGAAGTTTCATAAAATTACCCATCGTTATGTGATTGTTATTTCTCTGTAGAGAATATGTTAAATTTAACGTTTTAATTGCTAAAAGTGAACAATTGTTAGCAAGTTTACCGTTTTTAATTGTATTTCAACTAAAATTTATAAAAGTTGTAGCATCTCCTGACTGACTAATTCAGTGAGTTGCTGTAATTTTTCTTCAGCAGACCCTTGTATAAGGTATTGAAAACGATAAATTTGATTTAAATAGTAAATGGCAATATAAAATGTACCTACAGGTTTATAGGCAGACTCACTACCCCCATGTTTCAATAATCCGGTACAGCTCACCACAAGGTCGGCTTGATCAAAAAGTGTCTTTCCTTTGATTGCCATTTCGACAGTGACTTCGACAGATTCAGCGGTGTGTTGTTCAATTAATTGAGGATCAATACCTAAAATTTTGATTTTAATCGATGGGTCATAGCTGACCAAGCCCCCAAGTAAAATATCTGCACCACTATTTTTATAAATCGAAAACTGAGCACTCAAATGCCCTGAACTGGCACTTTCAATAAATGCTATTTTTAGATTTTTACGTTCGAGTAAATCACAACATGGTTTTAAATACATAAAGTTTGCCTAATGGTATAAAAGTCAGCGCATCACATTCATATTTGTTCCCATTTCATTATGATCTTAGCGAAAATGTAGACAAGATGTAAGAGAAAAAATGAAATGATTTATAAGCTTAATACAATATTTTTGCTTTTAAAATTTTTGAGTGAACATCGAATCCTATGCTACAGGCAATAGGAAGTAACCAATAATTTTACGATAAGATCGATTTAAAGCGCTTAAATTTGCTTAAACATATCGTTCGAGGAAATAGTAAACGATCTTAAACAGAAATTACTTTATTGTTAGTCAAAAGCTGCTATAACTAAAAATAAAGGGTATGAAAATTAGGGAGCAACTGATGAAGACCACTGTAAAATATGTTGTTTTGAAAAGCAAAGATTATCAGCTAGGTACGCCATTATTTGAAGAAAATTTAGAGGCAGGTAGCCAATATTTTGATCAGATTCCAAATGTAATTCAATATCAAAATCATGATTTTAAAGTTAAATCGAAAGAGTTAACCCGTAAGCAAATTTTTGATGATTTTGAAGAGTCACAAACAATCTTGGTCAAGGTTATTGCGATCAATTAAGCACTGCATCTATTGACTATTTAGATTTAAGATTGACATATAAAGAAAGCCTACATATATGTAGGCTTTCTTTCTAAAGCATAGCGTTTATTCTTTCACGATGAGCACAGGAAGCGTGGTTTGATTTAAAACATCTTGAGCAAAACTACCTAAGAAAAATTTCTTGAAGCCTTTACGCCCATGTGAACCCATGACGATCAAATCAATATTTTTCTTTTCAGCCGTATCAATAATGGTTTCAGCAGTTACATAACCATGAACAACTTCAGTAGTGAGTGCAACACCTTCAGCAGTGAGTGCAACACCTTCAGCAGCAGCGAATTGCTGGACTTGATCTAGTGCTTTCAACGCATTTTTATTGGCTTCTTCTAAATACTCTTTCATCATAGAGGCATTATAATAAAAGTCCGCACCTGAAAAAGGATCTTCTGCAACTAAGCAAATTGCTGTGAGTTGACTGTTAAATGCTTTTGCAAGAGAAATTGCTTGTTGTGCAGCAGCAAAAGAAATTTGAGAACCATCTACGGGAACTAAAATATGTTGATAAGTCATTTGATTTTCTCCGTGGTCATTATTTCTATATTCAAAATTAAAAATTGCAATATAGAGCATAAGTAACACATAAATTTATGAGCGCCAATCTTAGATTTACATTTTTAAAAAATAATCTACTTTTAATGTGAATCAGGTTTTAATTTTGCAAATAAAAGAGAATTGACTATTATTGCTTTACGATCAATACAGGTACGAAACTCTCACCTAGGACTTCTTGTGCCACGCTACCTAGAACAAACTTTTTTAAACCTTTACGACCATGTGAGCCCATCACAATAAGATCTGCGCCAATTTCATTTAAGACATTTAAAATGCCTGTGGCTGGTGAAACTTCGCGTACAATTTTAACGTTCACTTGGCTGACGCCGTGATGATTTAAATTGGTTTTAATTTCGTCCAATCGAGCTTGGGCATTTTTTTCAGCAGCTAAAACATATTCAGTAATAGACGGTGCAACTTGGTAGAAATCAACCCCAAACATTGGATCAACAGCCAATACACTCACTACTGTTATTTTAGCGTTGTTTTTTAAGGCAATTTCTTCAGCATGTTGTAATGCCGCATAAGAAATCGGGGATTCATCGACAGGGACAAGAATATGTTCATACGGCATAATGATTGACCTCTTAAAATATTCAAAAATATAATCATCATTAAATTTAATAAAAATTATTTACAGAACAAAGTTTATGTTCTTTATTTAGTTATAGCCTAAAAATGCAATAGATACACTATTATTTTGCGTCAAAACGATAATAAATTTAAAAATAGATTCTCTTGGGTAAATATTTGGTTTATATTGTTTTTATTTAAAACAACACTCTTGAATTTTGAGAAATAACCCGCATTTATGTAGAGAAAATGTGAGCGTTTTTCTCAGATAAAAATATTGATCATTTTGATTGTTAATTTGAATATAACAATATAGGGAAGTGTATTTATGTTTATTTGTTTGAAAAATAAAACTCGTTTTATCATTCTGATTTTGGCTACGGTTACGTCTACATATACGATCGCGCAAAGTACTTCGACCAATACACAAGAGCAAGATTTTAGTTATTCTAATCATGCCGATGAGCATTGTTATGTGCTAGGTAATAATGCACATAAAATTATGAGTCGTAGGCAGGATGGAGAGTCAGCAACAAACTTAGTCAATCAAATTCAAAAGCTGGATGTTAAATACAATAAAAATGAATTATTTGAGCTTGTAGACAAAGCTTATCAAATACCAATGAGCCAGCATATCATGCAGCAAATGGTTGTGGTGAGTAATTTTATGTCAGATATCGAGCAAAAATGCATGCAAGATGAGTATGCAGCGAGATAATTTTTTAGATGGGTGATTGGATCTTTTAAGCAGTATGAATTTTAAATCATGCTTTGTTCGAGTCTAGAAAAAGGCTTAATGCTGTGCATTAAGCCTTTTAAATCTATGCCATTAAAAGTATTGCATATTGCTTGTTAAAATCTACAGTTAAAAAGTCGGTGCAACATAAGTAAGAGTGCGACCTAATGCCCACAGTAAGAATAAAACCAATGGTATATGAAAAATCAGTTGAGTTACAGTAAAGCCAATCACATCTTTGGCTTTGAGTTTTAAAATCCCAAGCATAGGTAACATAAAGAATGGATTGATTAAATTGGGCAATGCTTCGGCTGCATTATAAATCTGTACTGACCAACCTAAATGGTACTTTAAATCATGTGCAGCTTGCATCACATAAGGTGCCTCGATGATCCACTTACCACCACCTGATGGAATGAAAAAGCCCAAAATAGCCGAGTAAACTCCCATGACAATGGCAAAAGTTTCTTGAGATGAAATCGAGACAAAAAATTCAGCAATATAATGTGAGAGTGATAAGTCTTGCGCATTCATGGCATGGGTCATGATAAAAGCAATACTGCCATAAAGTGGAAATTGGATCAGTACACCAGAAATTGCAGGGACTGCTTTAGACACAGCATTTAAAAAGTTACGTGGTGTGCCATGTAGTGCAATGCCTAACATTAAGAAGATAAAGTTATAGGTATTTAGACTGGAAATTGCGAGAATGGGATTGCTTTTAGAAAACTCATTCACCATCCAAATTGCGCCTAAGATCACGATCAGAATACTGAGAATAGGAGAGTTTTCTAACCAATCTCCCGGACGTTTATGGATTGCAGTAGTATCCTGTATTTCAGTATCTTCTTGATCAAGTTTGACATTAAACTGATCTATAGTTTTTACATGTTGCCCTTTAGGTGCAGAAAAATACGCGATTGCAATTGAAGCGATAATTAGCACTGCCGTCATAATGAGTGATTGTGGTAAAAAAATCGTTTCAGTAAAAGGAATGACGCCTGTGAGTTGATAGATGGATTCAGGTAAACTGGCTTTGTTGGCTTGTAGTTGAGCAGCAGATGAACTGATTCCCAATGCCCATGTTGCCCCCATACCGATAATTGCAGCGGCTGCGGCAGCACGGTAGTCCAAATTTAATTCTTTACGTTGCGCAAGCGCAATGACCAATAGCGCTGTGAGCACAGTACTCATTGCCCAGTTAATTAATGAAACCAATAAGCTAATGCTTGCCACAAGCACAATACCACCTGTGCCTGAACTTGGGATGAGTGCGAGCTTGTTAATGATAAATTTGATCGGTTTAGACACAGATACAACATAACCCACCACGATCAACATACACATTTGTAAGGTAAATGGAATCAAACTCCAAAAACCATCACCAAATGAAAGAGCAACTTGTGTTGCAGGTGCGCCGATAGCCATTGAGGCAATAGCCACGATAATCACCCCTAAAAGGGCAAAAATATAGGAGTCAGGAAACCATTTTTCAGACCAATCACTGACTTTAATTGCAAACCTTTGCAAAATATTTTGAGAATTACTCATGTGTATCATCCTTGAATTTTGTTTTACATATGCATGCCTGATGTACAATTAGTGGTATTGATTTAATAGATAAATATTTTTTATGTGAAAAACATTATAATAGGGAAAACATAAGGCATTTAAAGACTTATGTTTTCACAGGTATTGATGTGATTTTAGTTCGCCCCTGTCTCATGGGCATCTCAGCAATCCTACAGTAGTTATAAGATGCTCACACCAGTGACTTTTTGTACGTCATCCAATGTGACACCCTCGGCAAGTTCAACCAATTTAATCCCTTGTTCGGTGACATCAAAAACACCTAAATCAGAAATAATACGGTCAACCACGCCTTTTCCTGTTAATGGGAGCTCGCAGTTTTTTACGATTTTAGGTGAACCATCTTTAGCACAGTGCTCCATTAACACTACGACTTTTTGTACACCTGCAACCAAATCCATTGCACCGCCCATCCCTTTGACTTTTTTGCCGGGAATCATCCAATTGGCAAGGTCACCTGTTTCAGAAACTTCCATTGCCCCTAAAATGGCAATATTGACTTTGCCGCCACGAATCATGGCAAAAGATTGTGAACTTGCGAAAAATGAAGCACCTGAGCGTGCGGTGACTGTTTGTTTACCTGCATTAATCAGGTCTGCATCCACTGTTTCTTCTGTTGGAAACTCGCCAATGCCGAGTAAACCATTCTCAGATTGTAGCCAAACATCCATATTTTCAGGGATATAATTGGCCACAAGGGTCGGTAATCCGATGCCTAAATTGACATAAAAACCATTTTCAAGTTCTTGTGCAGCACGTTGTGCCATTTCATTACGTGTCCAAGCCATGACTTTATCCCTCTGATTTTAATGTCAATTGTTCAATGCGCTTTTCAGGCTGAGCATTGACAATAATACGATGCACATAAATTCCTGGCAGATGCACATGATCTGGATCTAGCTCACCGACTTCAACTAATTCTTCTACTTCAACCACGGTGATTTTTCCTGCGGTGGCGCAATCAGGATTAAAATTACGTGCGGTTTTACGGAAAATTAAATTCCCTGCTTTATCTGCTTTGTAGGCTTTCACTAAGGCAATATCTGCAGTGAGTGATTCTTCTAAAATGTGATCTTTGCCATTGAAATTACGGACTTCTTTGCCTTCGGCAACTAAAGTCCCGACACCTGCTTGGGTATAAAAAGCAGGAATACCTGCACCACCTGCACGTAGTTTTTCTGCCAGAGTGCCTTGTGGTGTCAGTTCAACTTCAAGTTCACCATTTAAAAACTGACGTTCAAACTCTTTGTTCTCACCGACATAAGAGGCGATCATTTTTTTGATCTGTTTGGTTTCTAACAATAAACCTAGACCAAAACCATCCACACCAGCGTTATTGGAAATACATGTCAGGTCTTTGACACCTGTTGCTTTTAATGCTGAGATTAAAGCTTCAGGCATACCGCAGAGACCAAAACCGCCAACGGCTAAAGTTTGCCCATCTTGGACAATATCTTGTAATGCATCCGTTGCATTTGCATAAACTTTATTGAGCATATTTCACCTTGTTATTACGATCTTATTCCATTAATTTTTCTTGCACTTATGTATGGTTTATATCACGAAGCGCATTGAGTTTGCCAATAGGCATTGGCGTAGTTTGAAGGATTTTGTCGGTTTAGAACTTGGCTGATATTTCGACTTGCTTGCATGAGTGCCTCTAAATTAATTCCTGTTTCGAAGCCCATTTTCGACAGTAAATAATATAGGTCTTCGGTTGACACATTGCCTGAAGCACCTTTGGCATAAGGGCAACCCCCCAGCCCAGCAATAGAGGAGTCAAAAACGCGGATGCCTTGCTCAAGCGATTGGTAAATATTGGCAATCGCCATGCCATAGGTATTATGGAAATGTCCTGCAAGTACTTTTGCATCTAACTCAGCAAGGCATGCCTCCCAGACTTTTTTAACACGATCAGGCGTTGCTGTGCCGATGGTTTCACCTAAAGAAACTTCATAACAACCCATGTCATACAATTGTTGGGTGACTTTTGCGACTTGCTTCGGGTCAATTGCACCTTCATAAGGACAATCGACGATACATGAGACATAACCACGAACTTTGACGTTGTTGGCTTTGGCTGCGGCGAGAACATCAGCAAATTTTTCAAAGCTTTCATCGATTGAGCAGTTGATATTTTTACGGGTAAAACTTTCAGAAGCCGCAGTAAAGACAGCAACTTCTTGGCAGCCAACCGCAAGCGCAGCTTCAAAACCTTTAAGATTAGGCGTGAGTAAGCTAAAACCAATATTAGGATCTTTCGGTAATTCGGCAAAGAGTTGGTCGCTATTTGCCATTTGCGGCACCCATTTTGCTGAGACACAAGAGCCGACTTCAATTGAAGTCAGTCCTGTTTGCATTAAGTCTAAAATTAAGGCTTTACGTTGTTCGAGTGTCAAAGGTGTTTTCTCGTTTTGTAGTCCGTCACGAGGACCGACTTCAACGATTTTCACGAAGTTGTCGTGCGCTAAAGTCATGCCACATTCTCCGTGAGTAATTCAAATTCAACCAATTCATCACCCGCTTTGACTTGATCACCCGCTTGGAAATAGGCCGCTGCAATCACGCCGTCTTGTGGCGCACGAATGGTATATTCGATTTTCATCGCTTCAAGTGTCAGTAAAATATCATCCTTTTTCACTTGATCTTTCGCTGAAACCAAGACTTTGGTAATAACACCTGGCATCGGTGCTTTTAAATTACTTTCATTACTTGAACTGTCTTCATTGCTGATTTTTGGCTGAATATGTTCAAAAATGTAATTTTGTGCATTTGAAAATACCGTTAAAGCTTGTTCATTACGGCTAAACGCAATTTTTTGCTTTAGACCATTGAGGTCGATGTGTACTGTATTTTCATTGAGTAATTGACCCGAGATTTGTAGTTGTAAATCTTGATATTCAGCAATGAATTGATCAGCAACGGGGCGGAAATGGACGATAATTTCATGCCCAGCCAAATTAAATTTGACAGGGTATCGGTTGGCTTGGTTCAAACGCCAAATGGATTGATTTTGCCAAACAGGATTATTTGCAGTTTTATTGGCTTTAAATCGGCTTAAAAGCTCGGTAAATGCTGCGGTGATGATGAGATTGGTATCCGCATTGCGAATGTTTTTAAATAAAAACTCATCTTCGCGCTGAATTAAGTTGGTATCTAAGTCAGCATTTTTAAATGAATCGCAACGGATAATTCGGTCTAAAAATGCAATGTTATTGCCCAAACCTTCTACATGGAAATGCCCAAGTGCATGATGCATTTGGACTAAGGCTTCATCACGATTTTTACCCCATACGATCAGTTTAGAAATCATTGGATCATAATAAGTCGTGATTTCATCACCTTGCACAATGCCGCTATCAACACGAACATGTTCATTTTGCGTAGGATAATGTAAGTAGCGAATTTTCCCAATCGCAGGGAGATAACCTTTTTCAGGTTCTTCGGCATAGATTCGTGCTTCGATGGCATGACCGTTGATGCTGAGTTCATGTTGTAATTTGGGTAATGGTTCACCGCTTGCAACACGCAGCTGCCATTCAACCAAGTCTTGCCCTGTGATCATTTCAGTCACAGGATGTTCAACTTGAAGACGGGTATTCATTTCCATGAAGTACGCTGTACCATCTTGTTCAACGATGAACTCAACTGTTCCAGCACCGACATAATTCACGGCACTGGCTGCATCAATCGCAGCTTTACGCATGGCTTCCAATTTTTCTTCAGCAATTTTTGGGGCAGGTGCTTCTTCGAGTACTTTCTGATGACGGCGTTGTACAGAGCAATCACGTTCAAATAAATGCACATAGTTACCGTGTGAGTCACCAAAGACTTGCACTTCGACATGGCGGGGATTGACCACATAACGTTCAACTAAAACTTCATCATTACCAAAGCTCGATTTTGCTTCATTTTTACACGAAGACAGGGCATCTAAAAAGTCAGCTTCACGCTCAACCAAACGCATGCCTTTACCGCCACCGCCTGCACTGGCTTTGATTAAAACAGGGTAGCCAATACCATCGGCTTGTTGTTTTAAAAATGCTGCATCTTGGTTGCTGCCATGATAGCCTGGTGTTAAAGGCACACCTGCTTTTTCCATCAAGGCTTTTGAAGTCGCTTTAAGCCCCATTGCCAAAATTGCAGCAACAGGAGGTCCAATAAACACAATATTATTTTTTTCACAAGCAAGGGCAAATTGATCATTTTCAGACAAGAAACCATAACCGGGATGAATTGCTTGCGCACCTGTATCTAAAGCCGCTTGAATGATCCGATCTGCTTGTAAATAACTTTGTGAAGCAGGGGATTCACCAATATAAACCGCTTCATCTGCTTGTTTGACATGCTGTGAGTTAGCATCTGCATCTGAATATACTGCTACCGTTGCAATGCCTAATTTCTTTGCAGTACGAATGACACGGCAAGCAATTTCGCCACGATTGGCAATTAAAATCTTTTCAAACATGGTGTTGTCCTTATTCTGTACTGTTTGTAATCCATTCAGGGCTTTGTTTATTTAAAAACGCCTGTAATCCATTTTTCGCTTCAGCACCTTGACGTACATGTGCGATATGCTGAGCGGTTTGAACGAGTAAATCTTCGGTTAAACTTTCTTGGCTAACCATTTGAATCAGTTTTTTTGAAGCGGCTTGTGCTTGTGGTCCACCCAACAATAACGTGCTCACAATTTCATTTACTTTTTCATCTAAAGTTTCAGGTGTGGTCACTTCATGCACTAAACCAATCGCTTTGCCTTGTTCTGCCGAAATACGCTCAGCAGTGAGGAAATAACGTGATGCTTGACGTGCGCCAATGGCACGGATCACATAAGGGCTAATGGTTGAAGGGGCTAGACCCAAGCGTACTTCCGAGGTTGCAAATTTTGCATCAGTGCTGGCGATACAAATATCACAGGCAGAAGCTAATCCCATCCCTCCACCAAACGCGACACCATGCACACGCGCAATGGTCGGTTGTTTTAACGTCGCTAAACTTTGCAGCATTTTTGCCAGTTTTAAAGCATCAGCTTCATTGTCTGCTTGTGAGGCTTCACCTGCTTGTTTCATCCAATTCAGGTCAGCACCCGCAGAAAAGCTTTTGCCACGACCTGCTAAAACCACCACGCGAATGTCATCACGTGTATTTAGATGCTGAAAACATTGGTTTAATTCTTCAATGACTTGGGTATTAAAGGCATTATGCAATTCGGCACGATTGATCCAAACCGTTGCGACTTGCTGCTGTTGTTCGAGTTGTAAATACTGAAAATCCATTTTGCACTCCTTACATACGGAACACGCCGAACTTGGTTGGTAAAATCGGTGCATTGAGTGCAGCCGCTAAACTTAAACCTAAAACATGACGAGATTGAGCAGGGTCAACCACACCGTCATCCCATAAGCGTGCAGACGCATAATATGGGTGACCTTGATGCTCGTATTGATCACGAATCGGTTGTTTAAATTGATCTTCTTGTTCAGCACTCCAGCTTTCATCTTTAGATTCAATTTGGTCACGTTTTAAAGTGGAGAGCACACTTGCAGCTTGTTCGCCACCCATCACCGAAATACGCGAGTTTGGCCAAGTCCAGAGGAAACGAGGCGAGTAGGCACGACCACACATGCCATAATTCCCTGCACCAAATGAACCCCCGATTACCATGGTGATTTTCGGTACATTTGCAGTTGCTACAGCCATAACTAGTTTTGCACCATGTTTGGCAATGCCTTCATTTTCATACTGGCGACCCACCATGAAGCCTGTAATATTTTGCAGGAATAACAAAGGAATATTGCGCTGTGTACACAGTTCAATAAAGTGAGCGCCTTTTTGTGCAGACTCTGAAAATAGAATCCCGTTGTTGGCAATGATGCCGACTTTCATGCCATAAATTGAAGCAAAACCTGTGACGAGTGTTGTGCCAAAACGTGCTTTAAACTCGTCTAAACGTGAACCATCCACAATACGAGCAATGACTTCACGAATATCAAAAGGTTTACGGGTATCCGTTGGAATGATGCCGTAGAGTTCTTCTGCTGCATAAAGCGGTTCTTCGATTTCAATATTATTTTGATTTGGCGTTTTATTTAAATTTTTAACGATATTGCGTGCAATTAAGATCGCGTGTTCATCATTTTCAGCCAAATGATCGGCAACACCTGAAAGACGTGTATGTACATCACCGCCACCGAGGTCTTCTGAAGTCACGACTTCTCCCGTCGCTGCTTTAACGAGAGGAGGTCCACCCAAGAAAATCGTCCCTTGATTACGCACAATAATGGTTTCATCTGACATGGCAGGCACATAAGCACCACCTGCGGTACAACTGCCCATCACAATCGCAATTTGAGCGATGCCCATACTCGACATACGCGCTTGGTTGTAGAAGATACGTCCAAAGTGGTCGCGGTCAGGAAAAACTTCATCTTGCATCGGTAAGAAAGCACCACCTGAGTCCACCATATAAATACACGGTAAATGGTTTTGTTCAGCGATTTCTTGCGCACGTAAATGCTTTTTCACTGTGAGTGGATAATAGGTTCCACCTTTCACCGTTGCATCATTTGCCACGATCATACAGCTTACGCCTTGGACTTGCCCGATACCTGCCACGACACCCGCAGCAGGGACATCATCAGCGTAGACATTAAAACCAGCAATTTGACCGATTTCTAAAAAAGCTGTACCTGCATCAATCAGTTGATCAATACGATCACGTGCCAAGAGTTTGCCTCGTGCAATATGTTTTTCGCGGGCTTTTTCACCACCACCCAAAGCAATGGTTGCGACTTTTTGCTTAAGATCATCGACCAGTTGCTGCATCGCCGCTTGATTGGCTTTAAAATCTTCGCTTCGAATATTAATTTTGCTTTGTATTTGATTCATCAGGAACGTCCTTGTCTTTTTTATATTCGACTATTGGTTCAGCAGAGCTGTTGTTGAAATGATCTTGAAATTGATTTCAATGCCAAGATCATTTGAAAATTAAGTTCAATTATTTGGTTTCATTGAATAATTCACGACCAATCAACATCCGGCGAATTTCTGATGTACCCGCGCCGATTTCATAGAGTTTTGCATCACGCCATAGACGACCTGTGTCATATTCATTGATATAACCATTGCCACCTAAAGTTTGAATTGCTTCACCTGCCATCCATGTCGCTTTTTCAGCAGAATATAAAATTGCACTTGCCGCATCTTTACGTAAACCACGATCATGATCCGCTTTGTCACATGCAGCACCGACGGCATAGACCAACGCTTTAGACGCTAACCATGTTGAATACATATCGGCAATTTTGCCTTGCATGAGTTGGAACTCACCTAAAGCTTGTCCAAATTGTTTACGGTCATGAATGTAAGGAATGACGACATCTAAACAGGCATCCATAATGCCAAGAGGCCCACCACTGAGAACAGCGCGTTCGTAGTCCAAGCCACTCATCAGGACTTTTGTGCCATTACCAACACCACCTAAGACATTTTCTTTTGGTACTTTGACATTATCAAAGAATAGCGGGTAGGTGTTTGAGCCACGCATACCGAGTTTGTCGAGGTGTGAACCATGACTAAAGCCTTCCATATTTTTTTCAACAAGGAATGCGGTCATGCCTTTTGCACCTGCGGCAAGATCGGTTTTAGCATACACCACTAAAACATCAGCATCGCCACCATTGGTGATCCACATTTTCGAGCCATTTAAGATAAAATGATCCCCAGCATCTTCGGCTTTGAGTTTCATACTGACCACGTCAGAACCTGCATTCGGTTCAGACATTGCAAGTGCGCCTACATATTCACCTGAAATCAATTTTGGCAAATAGCGTTGTTTTTGATCTGCATTGCCATTACGGTTAATTTGATTCACACATAGGTTAGAATGTGCACCATAAGACAAGCCGATAGCCGCTGAAGCACGAGAAATTTCTTGCATAACCAAAATATGTGCAAGATAACCTAAGTTTGTACCCCCATATTCTTCGCTTACGGTTAAACCCAGAAGTCCCATATCACCAAATTTTTTCCAAAGGTGATGGGGGAATAAGTTATCTTGATCGACTTGTTTAGCAAGCGGTGCAACTTCCTTTGCACAGAAAGCAGCCACTGAATCACGGAGTGCAATTAATGTTTCATCCAATCCAAAATCAATACTGTGTAGGTTCATCATCCTGTCATCCTAACGGTTTTAGTTGTTGTGCCAAAAAACACTTTTTCTTGTTGCTAAATTTACAATACATGTTTTTTTTGAAAAAGTGAATATAAATTCAAAAATTGATTTACAATTCATTTTAATTGGTTGAGAATACAAAATATGAGCTATAAACGATCATCTTTAATGCAAGAGCGAATGGAACAAAATCGCAAAACGATTTTGCAGTCTGCACGTGAATTAATTGCTGAAGGTGGATTTAAAGATGCACAGATACAAGCGATTGCTGACCGAGCAGGCGTATCAAGCGGCTTGGTCTATCGTTATTTTGCCAATAAAAGCCAAGTGCTGATAGAGGTGTTAGATGATGCAATCCATGTTGAAGTTGATATTTTGAATCATATTGCGGCAGGTGAGCTCACTGCGACGCAAAAGTTACATAAAGCAGTTACGACTTTTGTTAAGCGTGCAATGAATAGTCCACAACTGGCATATTCACTGATGTTTGAACCTGTCGACCCAGAGTTAGAGCATGGTCGTTTTCGTAGTAAACAATTGATCAAACAAAGCATGAAGGAAATTTTGGCTCAAGGAAAAACCACAGGTGAATTCGGTTTTGAAGATTTAAATACAGCTGCACTTTGTGTAGTGGGTGCAATGACATTTGTGGTGATTGAACCTTTAAATCCTTCAAGAAATGTGATGTTTGATGAGTCCTATAAAGATTATTTTGTGAAACAGATTGCCGATTTTTGTGTAAATGCGATGCAAAGCAAGGAGGATTAATATTTATTTAACGTTTTAAATACACATAAAATCTGTTTCGACAAGTGATCAAGGAAAACAATTAGATTAGAGATTAGAAAAGCAAAATCACAAAGAATCAAGGAGTATGATTCAATGTCGCAAGTACGGTTAAGTTACGCATATGGAACAAGTCAACAACCTTTAGTAGGGATGACGATTGGTGAAAAATTTGATGAAGCATGTCAGATGTATGCTGATCAGGATGCGGTGATCAGTCTTCATCAAAATATCAGGCTCAGTTATCAAGAGCTGCAAGATCAAGTCAATGCCTTTGCCTGTAGTTTATTGCGTTTAGGGCTTCAAAAAGGTGATCGCCTTGCGATTTGGTCTCCCAACTGTGTGGAATGGACGATTGCCCAGTTTGCTGCTTTTAAAGCAGGCATTATTTTGGTCAATCTTAATCCTGCTTATAAAAAAAATGAGTTGGAATACGTACTGAATAAAGTTTCATGTAAAGGGTTGATCATTGCTTCAGTTTTTAAAAGCTCTGATTATCAGCAAGTACTGACTCAAATTGCCCCTGAAATTCAGACTGCACAGGATAAAGTTTTAAATGCTGAGAAAGTTCCTCATTTAAAATATGTGATCAAAATAGATGAGCAACAGCATGAAGGTATTCATCGTTTCTCAGACTTGCTAAGCCAACCTAGCCAACAAGAACTAAAGCAATTACAGGTAATTGCACAAGACCTACAATTTGATGAAACCATTAATATTCAGTTTACTTCGGGTACAACAGGGAATCCCAAAGGGACCATGTTAACCCACAATAATATTTTAAATAATGGTTATTTTGTGGGAGAAGGCATTCATTTAACACCACAAGATCGTGTGTGTATTTCTGTGCCACTGTTTCATTGTTTTGGTATGGTGATGGGTAATCTTGCCTGTATCACGCATGGTTCAACCATGGTGTATCCATCCGCCGTGTTTAATTCGTTGGCAAGCTTAAAAGCCATTGAACAAGAAAAATGTACAGCAGCTTATGGTGTACCGACCATGTTTATTGCCATGCTCGAAGAAGAAACATTTGATCAGTTTGATTTAAGTAGTTTACGTACAGGCATTATGGCTGGTAGTCCATGTCCACGTGAGATCATGCAACGTGTGATTGATCGTATGCATATGAGTGAAATTACCATTTGTTATGGTATGACTGAAACTGCACCTGTCAGTATGCAGACTTCAACCACAGACCCGATTGAATGCCGTGTGGGCACAGTAGGGCGGGTCAAACCTCATCTTGAAGTGAAGATCATCGATGAGCAAGGAAAAATTGTACCTCGTGGCAAACTCGGTGAATTGTGTGTACGTGGTTATTCAGTGATGTTGGGGTATTGGGAAGATGAAGAAAAAACCAAAGAAGTGATTGATGTTGCGAAGTGGATGCATACGGGTGATATTGCTGAAATGGATGAAGAAGGTTTTGTTAAAATTAAAGGGCGCATTAAAGATGTGGTGATTCGTGGCGGAGAAAACTTGTTCCCGAAAGAAATCGAAGACTTCTTATATACCCATCCTGATGTATCTGATGTGCAAGTGATTGGTTTACCTGATCCACGTTATGGTGAGGAGTTATGTGCGTGTATTATTTTACATGATCATCATCAGGTGACAGAAGAATGCATTCGTCAGTATTGTAAGGAGCATATTTCACATAATAAAGTGCCGAAATATGTGCGATTCTTTACTGAGTTTCCGATGACTGCTTCAGGAAAAGCGCAAAAATTTAAACTTCAAGAATTTATGCGTAATGAATTAAATTTAAAAGAAATCGCTTAAAATTTAAGTGATCCAAAGTCGCACTAAGTTCTATTGCAAGTGATATTGTTTTGGCTTGGTGCGTTTCATTTATTTGCAATACAATAGTTATAAAAACATGGCAAAAAAACATGGCAAAAAACTTTAATCACCCTCAAGTTGTAGAAAGTTATGATGAGCATATTCGAAAACTCATCCCAGGTTATGAACTGATCCATTTACAAGTTCATGCTTTACTCAAAGCACGCTTACCTGAACGTGCTGAAGTTCTAGTGGTGGGCTGTGGTACAGGGCATGAGCTGTGTTATTTGGCAGCTCAATTTCCACATTGGAGATTTACCGCCATCGATCCTGCTCAAAATATGCTTGAAAAAGCCAAATCACGGCTTGAGTCTGAAAACTTAGCGACACATGTACAGTTTTTGCATAGCGATACCTCAGGGCTGAGTCATACAGCACAAAAATTTGATGCTGCATTGTCCATTTTAGTTTCACATTTTATTCCTGAAACTGAAAAAAAGTTTTATTTTCAAGATATTTATCATGCTTTAAAAGATCAGGCTGTATGTTTGAGCTATGACTTGATGCAAATTGAAAATATACAACAATTGAAAACTTTGCAGCATTTAGCCGAATTGACAGGACTTTCGGAAAAACAAAGCCAAGCCATGATTGAGCGTTTACAAGATGATTTTTGCTTAATTTCGAATCAAGCATTGCATCAGTTATTAAGACATATCGGCTTTAAGTCTGTGGAAAATTTTGCGCAAGTTTTAAATTATTTTGGTACTTTTGCAGTGAAATAAAAAAACCGAAGCAGTAACTTCGGTTTCTAATGGATTCGTTTAAACTTGCTTAAAATTAATGTGTTGAGTTCACTGTGTACAAATGGGCAAACGCTTTTAATAAGCGCAAAGTATCATCTGCTTGATGAATGAAAATCGTTTGATCATCAATCTGAATCAATTTTTCAGTCACAAAATAATCTAAAATATGCTTGATTTCTACGCTGATTTCATCGGCTTGCCATTTCAAGAAGTACATTTTTTGTAGTTCAGGATATTGTTGTAAAGCCGCATTGAACAATTCGTCTTTACTGATTTTTTCAATGTGTGGCTCACTTTGTGCTGTTAAAATATGAGCAATCAGTGCAGGTAAAATCAAGGTATGCAGAATATTATTGCTAAAATATTTAAGCAAAGCCTCTTGTTGGTTACACACTTTCAGCCAACGCTCATTATCATGTTCAATAAATTCAACCTGTTTAAGTTTAATCGCATACTGAATAATTTCATGGTTTGAAAGCGCTGTGATTTGCATTCTTTCATCATAGACATGATATTTAAGTAAATTTCTAAACTGTTCTAGCCGTAATAAAACATCACGCTCAGCCAAAGCGTGTGTTGGCGCATTCAGTAAAATAGTCGCAATTAAATTTACAGGGTTAATGACCGCGGCTTTATTGATATTTTCTAAAATTTTATCGGCAACTTCATTGACTGCAATTTTGACTGATGAAGGTAAATCTTCTTCTAAACCAACATGTTGAGGCACTTGGTTCTTGTCTAAAATGGGTTTGAGAAATACGGGTTCACCAAAATTAACATGCACCATTCCAAACACTTTTTCGATTTTTTGCATCGATTTGAGTAAACCAAAGAGTGATTCGGACTGTTTTTTCTGCCCACCCAGTTCTTTAATATAAGAAGAACCTTCGATCAGTTTTTCATAGCCAAAATAGGTTGGAATAAAGGCAATTGGTTTACTGTTGCCACGCAAATGACTTTGAATGGTCATTGCCAACATGCCTTTTTTGGCAGGAAGTAATAAACCTGTACGAGAGCGTCCACCTTCAATAAAATATTCTAAAGGGGTATTACGGCTGAGTAGGCTATGTACATATTCTTTAAAAACAGCTGTGTAGAGTGCATTACCACTAAAACTGCGACGAATAAAATAAGCACCCGCCCCACGCATGAGTTGTCCCACGACAGGCATATTGAGGTTAATTCCTGCGGCAATATGCGGCACCATCAAGCCACGTTTATAAATCACATAGGACAACAATAAATAGTCAATATGGCTACGGTGGCATGGCGTATAAACAATTTCATAATCTTTAGCCAGCTCACGCACGACTTCAAAATTATGTACCTGAATACCATCGTAAAGCTGCGTCCAGAGTTTGGTCAGGGCAATTTCAGCAAAACGCAATGTTGAGTATGAAAAGTCAGAAACGATTTCATCTAAATACTTTTTCGCTAACGCTTCAGCATCTTGCAGACTTATTTTTTTATGAATACTTTCAGTTAAAACAGCTTCTTTGATCACATCTGAGGTGAGTAATTTGTTAATCACATTACGGCGGTCAGAAATATCAGGCCCTAAAATAGCTTCTTTATATTGATTAAAAGACTGGTTAAGTTGTTTAACGACATAATGCGCAGGTGCAAAGTTTGGTGCGACTTCTAAAGCACTATTGATTAATGTACGTAGTGAAATGGCTTGATGAAACTCAATATAATTTTCGCGACCATATAAGGTGATATTTAACGCTTGTTTAATCCCTGTCGGTTTGGTCCAAGCATCTGCCATTAAAGCTTTGTACCAACTGTCTTCATTTTCAGGCGCACGTCCCCACAAAATGGTGACAGGAACAAATAAAATATCTTCCTCTTTATGCTTTAATAAATACTCCACTAACCGTATTAATTTATCTGGATAATAAGCAGAGGCATTGTGGGTCGAGGCTTCTAGTACTAAAAAAGAATCATCCTCTTGGTGTTCCTTGAGCCTAAGCGCAGAAAAAGCAGAATGTAAGCTGCGTTTCTCTGTTTCATTATCAATCAGAACTTTATTTGATGTTGAATTGTCCTGAATGACATAGCAAATCGGCAGTTGTTTCGCATCTTGTTCTTTTAATGTATTTTCTAAGGCTTGTGTATCACCAAGCACTTGAGGGCTGACAATTTTATCTAAAACTTTTTTGGTAAATTGGCGATAAAATTTTTGATAAGCATTGTTTGCCATATAAATCTCAACACGATGTCTTTATGCTGACTATTATGGGCTAAAGTGAAGAAAAATGTATAAAAGAATTTATATATAGATGGGTACATCAACAGAGCATCAATATTTAAGAAAATATTCTGTTTTAATAAAGGGGATAAAATAAATCGATGAGGCAAACATTGTATAAAACTAGGCATTTGATTTTTATCAAATAAACTATTCACAAATTTTTATAAATAAATCACTTTACGGAATATCAACGATACAACAAAAGGCGTTATGATAGTGCTATATAAATAAGATGATTGATAAATTAAGGATAGCGCATGGCGACTGATACTCATTTCCCACAAACTGAAAATCTAGGCATTGCAGTCTATGCCAACAATGCAGATGCAATTGGTAATACACCATTGGTACGCATTAACCGTTTAGCAGCGCATGGTGCAACTATTTTAGCCAAAATTGAAAGTCGTAATCCTGCATTTTCTGTGAAAGACCGTGTTGGGGCAGCTTTGATTGAAGATGCTGAAAAAAGTGGAAAACTGAAAAAAGGGATGCATATCGTAGAACCAACCAGTGGTAATACAGGGATTGCATTGGCGTATGTGGCTGCTGCAAAAGGCTATGAAATTACCTTAACCATGCCTGCAAGTATGAGTATAGAGCGCCGTAAAGTGTTGAAAGCACTTGGTGCGAATTTAGTGCTGACTGAACCTGCAAAAGGCATGAAAGGCGCAATTGATGAAGCTGTACGTTTAGTGACAGAACATCCTGAACAATATTATTTGCCGCAACAATTTGAAAATCCTGCCAATCCAGCTATTCATGAGAAAACCACAGGTCCAGAAATTTTTGCTGCAACAGGCGGTAAAGTTGATATTTTAGTCGCAGGTGTGGGGACTGGTGGAACCATCACGGGTATTTCACGTTATTTTGAGCAAGTGAAAAATCAGCCTATTTACTCTGTTGCTGTTGAACCTGCGGATTCACCAATCATTGGTCAAGCCAAACGTGGAGAAGCACTTACTCCTGGACCTCATAAAATTCAGGGGATTGGTGCAAACTTTATTCCTAAAAATTTAGACTTAGACTTAGTCGATGAAGTCATTGCCATTGAAAATCAAGAAGCGATTGATTTTGCACGTCAGTCAGCGACACAAGAAGGTATTTTTGTAGGAATCTCAAGTGGTGCAGCATTGGCAGCAGCAGCAAAATTGGCTGCACGTCCTGAAAATGCAGGAAAAACCATTGTTGTTATTTTACCTGATGGGGGGGAGCGTTATTTATCGTCTGTGTTGTTTGAGGATATTTCTGCAGAATAACGCATATTGAGTAAAATCATCTGAATTTTACATCGTATTTTTTATAAGAACCAAGGCATTTGACCTTGGTTTTTTTATGCATTCTCAAAAATATTTTATTTAGGAGCAAACACAGTATAGAAAGGATTGAATCAGGGCTATTTTTTAGAGTGGTTTTGATGACTTGTACGAGCAAAATCATGAAAATATGTTGAGAATAAGGCTAAAAATGTGACAGAATGCCCAAAAAAATTAGTCGCTATTTCTACAAAATAAGCTGATTAAAAATCATTCATTTAAAGAAAAATCGGGGAAGTTATGTATACAGCTGAATTATTGCAAGAAGCACAACGCTATATGTTTCACATGCTTAGTAAAGTGGTTGAATTTGGCGGTTCAGATCTGTTTATTTCGGCAGATTTCCCACCCAGTATTAAGCATCAGGGCTTGATGAAATCTCTAGGGCAACCAGAGCTCACAGCAGAAAAAGCTAAACTTTTTGCTTATAGCCTGATGAATGCCAAACAACGTCAAGATTTTGAAACAGAACTTGAATGTAATTTTGCCATCAGTGTACCTAACGTTTCGCGTTTTCGAGTCAATGTTTTTCAACAACAATTACAAGTCGGTATGGTGATTCGTACCATTACTGCTGAAATTCCAAATTTTACCAAACTGAAATTACCTGAATCACTGAAACATGTGATTATGGAAAAACGTGGCTTGGTCCTTGTGGTGGGTGGGACAGGTTCAGGAAAGTCGACGTCATTGGCAGCGATGATTGACTATCGTAACGAAAATTCAGCAGGGCATATTATTACGGTTGAAGACCCTGTGGAATATGTGCATAAGCATAAAAAATCGATGATTACCCATCGTGAGGTTGGTGTAGATTGTCATACTTGGCACAATGCATTGAAAAACACCTTACGTCAGGCGCCCGATGTCATTTTAATTGGTGAGATCCGTGATACAGAAACCATGGAACATGCCATTGCTTTTGCTGAAACAGGACATTTGTGTTTAGGTACTCTGCATGCAAATAATGCCAACCAAGCTTTAGACCGTATTATTAACTTTTTCCCTGAAGAGCGCCGTAATCAGCTGTTAATGGATTTATCATCAAATATGAAAGCCATTATTTCACAGCGTTTGATTCGCACTGAAAATAACGATGGACGTAGAGCAGCAGTTGAAATTTTACTCAATACACCTTTAATTTCCGATGTGATCTTAAAAGGTAATTTTCATGAAATTAAAGAAATCATGACCAAGTCGCGTGAGCTTGGTATGCAAACTTTTGATCAGGCATTATTTGATTTATACAATGAAGGTGCGATTAGTTATGACGAAGCACTGAGAAATGCAGATTCAACCAATGAATTACGTTTACAGATTAAGTTAAAAGCTACACGAAATCAGCAAAATGGGGCATCTACAGCGACCAGTTTAAGTATGTTGCATGAAGTCGAAGCAGCTGATGAAGATGAAAATGCTGATGAATAATTGAAATACCATGTCGAGGTATAAATCACTGTGATGCTATACCTCGATATTTCATAATAGAGAGTTTATGGGGCAAATTTATTATTTTTGAAATTAACAATTCATAAAAAAATTCAGCTAAACTTTAGGAAATTTTTTCATAAAATAGAACGTAACGATGTATAAAAAAACATATTCTTTTCTTGGTGGTGCATTGCTTGTTGCGCTAATGACACAAAGCTTTGCACATGCTGTAGAAATCGATACCTCTGCCATCACAGGAGAGTGGGAATGTACACAAATTATTAAAAATAATAATGTGATTATAAAATCGAATGACCAATATTATGAAAATGGAACCTATTTTTCCGACTCAAAAATTCAATTTGGCAATGAGAAGAAAACCATTCATACCAGCATGAAAACAAAAAGTGCTTGGGCGCTTGATCAAGATCAAATGCTTGTTTTTACTAAGACTAAATTGTTAAAAGTAGATTCTGATGACAAAACTTATGAACAAGCACTGAAAAAAGAATATGAGCAGTACCCAAATGCAGCGGCGCAAATTGCAGCGTTAAGCAAAAATAAAATGATATTGCAAGTGATGAAGCCTTTTAAGGTTGTAGAACCGATTGAATGTGTGAAAAAATAATCAAGCTTATCCTGTCTATGAAAAATAAAAATCGAGGTTAATGCCTCGATTTTTTTGATTCAACTTACGGCATCAAAAAACCGAGTACATAGACTCGGTTTTTCATCATATTTTAAAAGCTTATTTTTCGACGAATGCACGTTCGATCACATAGTCACCGAGCACACCCATTTTAGGTGATTCTTTTAAGCCATGCTGATCAAGCAATGCTGCAACATCATCAAGGAAAGCAGGGCTACCACAGAGCATTGCACGGTCAGTTTCTGGGTTGAAACGTGGTAAACCAATTTTTTCAAATAATTGACCAGTTTCAATTGCAGTGGTTACACGACCTTGGGTGTGGAATTCTTCACGTGTCACTGTTGGATAATAGATTAATTTTTCTTTTGCACCCAATTCTGAGAAAAATTCATGGTTAGGAACTTCATTTAAAATTAAATCTTGATATGCCAATTCTGAAATAAAACGAGTGCCATGCACTACAATGATTTTTTCAAAACGCTCGTATGTTTCAGGATCACGAATAGTAGAAAGGAACGGCGCAAGACCTGTACCTGAAGACAATAAGTATAAGTTTTTACCCGGATTTAGATCATCCAATACCAATGTACCTGTTGGTTTTTTGGAAATTAAAATGTCATCGCCTACTTTTACTTTTTGTAAAATAGAAGTTAAAGGACCATCAGGTACTTTGATTGAGAAGAATTCAAGTTCTTCTTCATAGTTAGCACTTGCGATTGAATATGCACGCATTAAAGGCTTACCATTCACTTCAAGCCCAATCATCACAAATTGACCATTTTTAAAACGGAGTGAAGTGTCACGTGTTGTTTTAAAACTGAATAAAGTGTCATTCCAGTGGTGTACGTGAGTAATCTTTTCGACGTTGAAAGCAGCCATTAAAGGTCTCAATAAATTATCAAATTAGAACAGCTTACTATTCTAATCTAAAATCATTCTCGATAAACTGAATATATTTAATTGAGCTTATCAGAAAAAGTGATTATGTCTGATCTTTGTTTACCTATAATTGGTTATATGCATTCACCTTACCAAGAAAAATTTGGTATTCCTCGCCAACCGAACTTAGTTCAGGTTGAATCTTATATTGAAATGCAAGCCCCCTATAATGACCTATTGGCTTTTGAAGGAATTGAAGCATTCAGTCACTTATGGTTGGTTTGGCAATTTCATGAAAATAAAAATAGCAATGAAAATCATAAATTTAGACCACAAGTTAGACCACCGCGATTGGGGGGGAATCAAAAAATAGGGATCTTTGCCACACGGAGTATGTATCGTCCTGCACCAATAGGTTTATCTGTAGTACAACTTAAACATGTGAAAAAGGTTGGAAAATCGCTACGGGTTTATGTGACAGGCAGTGACTTATTAGACGCTACACCGATTTTGGATATTAAGCCTTATATTCAGTATTCCGATGCAATCATGGATGCAAAAAGTGGTTATGCTCAGCAAGAACCAGATCGAAAAAAAGTTGTTTGGTCTGAAAATGTACAATTGGCATTCAAGCATTTACTGAAAATACAGAAAATCACCCCACAAATGCAAAATGAACTTGAGCAAGTGTTGTCTTTAGACCCTCGTCCAGCTTATCAAGATGATGAACATCGGATTTATAAAATGAAATTTGCGGGTTTAGATGTAAGTTTTACGGTACAACAAGATATTGTGCATGTCGTGGATCTGATTGCTGTTGTTTAAAGCAAAAAATTGCAAATCAAGATGTCAAAAATTTAAGATTGAAAATAGACAATACTTTTACGTGCTATTTTCAATCTTATAATATTTTACTTAAAGAGAATCATCAGTATTAGGATCACACTGATTCCAATTAAAAACCGATTGATCCATTGCGCTGTTGTTAAAGGCTGATCAGCTTTTTGTATAACCCGTCTACGCGAGCTGCTGCTATTTAATTGTGCAATCTCTGGTTTTTCTGCGGTTGCTCGATCAAAGTCTGCGGCTAAACCCAATAACCATTCTTCAACGTCAGGGTCAGTTTTATCTAAAGCGTGCACGGGGGATGCATAAAAGCGCATGGCATCTTTAAATGAGCTTTCATCCATTTGTAATTTAGCCACTTCCACCAAATAGAAAAAAGCTTGTTTAGGATCTTTTTCAACATATTTGCCGTCAGCATGAAAATGTGCCATTAATTGCATGGCTTCAGGGTCATTATTGATGATTAAGCTAGAAATAATTCCAATGGCTTGTTGGCTTTTCTCTGGGTCATCTTCACTGCTCGCTAAAATGTCGAGGGCTTTGAGTAGGGCAGGATGACTGACCTCTGGCAATTCTGTAACAGAAGTATTTTCGAGCTGTGCTTTATTTTCTTGAGCGGCATTTTCCTGAGAAGTATTTTCTAATGTAATGGACGGTTTTGGCGTTTCGACCATTTTGATTGGGTATAAGGTTTGAAGTGCTGAGTTAAATTCATCGCTTTGTGTGTCGTTGAATAAAAAACTCGCTGGTTTTCGTAGAATATTCTCTTGGAAATGTGCTTGCCAAAATGACTGTTGGGTAAAGCTGTCTTGAAACTCAAAAGCATTTTGGTAAAAGGTTGTCATTGCTGCATCAAATTGTGCGAGTGATAAATTAGAAGAGGTGTATTGAACCACTGAGTAAATATGCTCAATTTTATTGTCAGCAGTCTTTGTATAAGGAATGACTAAACTGACTGTGGTTTCTATGGGAGTATAGATTTGTATTTTTAGATAAATTGCATCCGTACGCCCTGTGGGTAGATAGGCGTGAATATCTTCACAAAACAGTTGAAATGGATAACCGTGTGGGTTCTGTTCAAGTTCAGCAAATGCAAGCTCTCGTGGATTGTCTTGCATGAGTTTGATAATTTGAACTTTATGGTCTTTACTAACCAATAAGCAGGGGTCTAAACTTGACCCATCAAGCATGAAACTGGCATAAGCTGCTAAAAAACCAGCATGTTTAAATGCTTGGGTAATATTTGCAGTGATTTCAGGTTGTTGTATATCTTTTAAAGCTGAAGGGAAATACACCAAACTTTGCGTGGAAAGATCAATGTATTTTTGCACATATGTTAAACAACTCTGAACGGGCTGCTTAGCGTCAAATAAAATAGCAGTCAGTACCGACATTGGATAAGAAATTTGATTTTGGAAGACAAAGACTTGTGCAAGTTCATAGCGAAACTCTTCATCATCCTCTTGACTGAGTAATGCTTTATATTCTTCAAAACTAAACCATTTCACGCTACTCAACGTTTGATGGGCAATCGTTGTCCCTAAATAATAACTGAGTGCAACTAAGAAGTTTAATTTCTCTTTGTCCTGCATAAAGGTTGCATAGCTTGCTTCATTGAGTTGTTCATACTGACGAATGCGGTTGAGCAGCAAATCAATTTTTTGCAGACTGACTAAAGAAAAATCAAAGTCTATTAAGTCGGTTGCTTGATGATAAGCATTGCCACCTGATAGATAGCGATGTTGTTGTAGCGCTTGAATATATTCAGCACAATTTTCATTGATATTTTGTGTATGATTTTTTTCAATAATACTTTGGCGTAAATGAACATAACTGAGACATGTTTTTTCAGCATTTTCACCGTGATGCAGAACATCTGCAATAACAGCTAAAGGTAAGCAAACTTGATGATTGATCAAAGCGACCATTGAACTAAAAAAGTCGAGAGGGAGTTCATCATCTGAAGGTAAAATTTTAATCGCTTCGTGATAATTGTACCATTGCACAGGATAATGGGTTCTTTGCGCAAGAACATCACCAAGATAAGCAATCAACATCATTAAAAAATTTAACCCATTTCGTTGCGTCACTAGATCATTAGGGCGGACATTTTGACGATGTAAAGCAATTAACAAGGTATCAATGTCGTGTAAACTTTCATCACTAAAATCAGGATTAATTTTAAACAGTGCTTCGGCATACTTTAAACCCAAAGGTGGCAATTTTTTTTGATAAAAATATTGCAACAAACCTTGCATATCTTGTTGAGTTTTACGGTTCATGATGGTCTAGATTATTGGTTTTTTGAAAGATTATCATAAATAAAAATAGTGCTGTAGCGATTCGCTTTTTTAATTGCAATATATTTTAAATCCATATGCTCTTTTCCGACTTATTTCATGTGAAAGTCATAAAAAGACTGAAAAATAATGACTTTTAAATGTTAAATAACGCTCGAAAGTCTGTAATCAAAACTTGCATAGGAAGGGATCCTAATGAACCTAAATCTAATTGATATAAAGTCAAATCATGCTGATGCTGGGAAATGAAATAGCCTAAGTTACCTTGTTGTCCAACCATTCAAAAATTTGCTTCAAAATTTTGTATTTGATAGGTTTGATTACGTTCTATTAAGTCAAAACAATTGTAAAAACAGATATATATTTCCTCTTGTTCATATTCATCGAAATATTCAACTTCAAACATTGGACATTCTTGGATGTGTTCAAGGAGGATTTGTTGATATGTATCTGAGATTGGAAATTTCCAATAGCTTTCAATGTTTTGAATTTGGTTTAAAAGTATGGAGTTCATTTATGTTGTTCACGTGGGTCAGATTTTTTGAAATGAAAATATTTATTTTCTAAGCACTAATAGAATAACCAATAAAAAACTGCACTTGGAAGAAGAAATGAAAATAAAAACCAACTGCTTGAGTATTTATATTGATCATAGGTTTTCTTCAAATTTAACGAATAAAGAAAAATGCAGATCGTGATACATAAATAACCAAAAATACATTTGATTATTTTATCTGCATATTTTTCTAAAGATAGATTTAATTTTTTTAATCCTGATCTTGATCTATTTTCATCAGCATCTCAAAATTATTCGATATTTAATATTTCAAAATCTGCATATTGCTGGATCGTTTCTGCATTGAGTTCATAAATTGCATCTAAAAAAGCGACATTAAAACTACCTACAGACTGCGCTTTGCTAAAAGCCAGTTTTCCTGCAATGGCAAAATGAACATGTGCAGAAAGTGTTGCAATTGTGGGAGTAGAAACAGCACTATAGGCTGCAATTAATGCACCTAAGGCACAACCTGTTGCTGTGATTTTAGGTTGTAAATAGCTACCGCCATTGACTTGAATCACGGCATTGTGTTCTTTTGATAAAATAAAATCGGACTCACCTGAAATCGCAACACATTCACAATGTGCCAAAAGGGGGATAGCTTGTTGATAAACTTCATGACTGGCAATACTGCTATCTACACCTTTAGATTGGACTTGATTTCCTGCTAGACCACTGATTTCAGAGGCATTGCCACGAATGATTGTGGGGTGTAATAACAACAATTCATCGACCATGGCACTGCGCCATTTTAAAAATGCACCATATCCCACAGGGTCAAGCACCCAAGGTGTTGATTTTGCAGTAACGGTTTGTGCTGCAATTTTTATGGCTTGCATTTGCTCAGAAGTCGGTGTCCCTAAATTAATACTGAGTGCAGCCGCAATATTGGCAAAACTTTCTGCTTCAAAGGGATTATCAATCATGGCAGGTGAAGCGCCTGCTGCCAAAAGTACATTCGCTGCATAATTTGCTGCAACACTATTGGTAATACAATGCACAAGTGGTTGTTGCATTTGTAATTGTGTCCACGCCGTGATGACTTCTGCTCGTAATGTATCTGTTTGAATCAGGGTTGGAGTAGATTGAATCGTGTGAATATTTTCAAGCTGATTCATATGCATTCCTTATTTGGTAAAATAGTGATCTTGATGCTTACAGCGATTACAGAAAGTCGAGATTGAATGATGATCATCATATTCAATACTTAAATCTGTAGATCCACAATGCATACAATTAAACTTTGAGAAAAATTCTATACGTGGTTTGATATTTTGCCAAATCACAGGAATTGTTTGTGCAACATAGTTTTCGTCAAGTTTAAGTAAGTGAAATAAAAATATTTGACTGACACGACTAAAATGTAAATCGTAAGGACGAGGTAAAGTCGAAATTTCAAATTTTTTATGAATTGAATTTTTTCGGTATTCCTCTAAGGTTTTACGCAGTTTATTGGTATTATTAAAATCAGTATTGAGTGGATCAAGTGCTGTTTTTTGTGAGTGTAAATAATCTAATGCAGTTTGCACCATATAATAGATTTGCCCCAACGATAAATAGTTGAGTAAATAATCGCAATATTCTTTAAATTTTTTATTCCCTGCAAATTTAACCCCTAAGCGTTTACAATAATATTGAGTGAATTCTAAAATTTCATGATAGAAAATAATAAATAGCGTGCTATGTACTTCTTCAGCTTGCTGAAAAGGTGCACCATATTTAAAATCTTCAAAGAACCATTGTCTTAACTTTTGATAGATTGTATATAATGAAGGCTCTAAAAAACGATCCACACGGACATTAAGATAAAAATCATGTTCATTGTCTTTTAATGTCACCATTTTCTTTTTTGTAATGACATTGTATTTCTCTAAACGATATAAAATCGTATTTTGGAGAGAATATGTTGAGGTAACTTTTTCCCATTTTATTTTTTCAAAATTAATACATTCACTTTGAAAATGATCATTTAAAATAATTTTGTCTAAAATGGCCAACAAAAATAATTTATCAATTAAATATAAGCTACAAAGATTTCTGACATTAAGTACCTTTTTTGGGGTGATTTTTGTTTTTGCTTCGAGTAATGCTTGAGAGCAGGCTTGACATTGGCAGTGGACTGAATCTGAAATTTTATGCTCACAATGAGTGCATTCAAAATATTCTACAGGTTCATCATTCAATTCCGCTGATACAAGAAACATTGATGCTTTGCAAAGCGGGCAAAAACTACTTTCGTCATGTTCTTTTTGCAAGATCAGTAAAGCCATAATTCATCTTAAAAATTCGATTGAGTTTGATTATAAGAGATTATGGCACGGGATGGGTAGGTAATACCCCCATTATTAACTGAGGTCAAAATTAGAAAACTCCAAGCCCTTGTTATCGTTTAAAGTTAGGTGGTCT